>JAJPZU010000031.1 GCA_021204165.1 Prevotellaceae bacterium | reverse complement strand
CTTTGCGGGTGTATTCGACAGACTCCTCCGTCGCTACCGCGCCACCTCCCCTAACATCAACGACCTGCTCAAGAACAAGGCTGACATCGTGCATTCAAGGCATCGCTCCATACACAATTTCATCATGAACATCCGTGCCGCACTTACGGCTTACTCCTTCTTTGAAAACAAACCACAGGCACTGTCCGTGCATGTGGAGCATTCAGCTCAATTGACCCTATTTTAGCAAGGTCTTATCCCGAACTCACGTAGTTATTGTACTCACAAATCAATCCGACAAGCGGAGGAGTTTTGTGTCCTTAAAGACACAGCAAGGTATGTTTTGAGATGCTCAAAATACTTCGAGCATCTCAAAATGCCTTGCCCTTGCAGGGGACTGAGTTTTCCTCCGAAGTCGGAAAACTCTTCAAACCTGCGGTGCTTTTTTACGATTTAGAAGGATTGGTATTACTTCTCAACCATTCTTTAGCTGCTTCCGTGAGCCTATATTTTTGCTTTGGATGCTTTGGCTGTTCTGGATATTGTAGTTCAATCGCTCCGTCTTCCAATGCCGGGAGGAAATAATTTTCTCGGAATGATGTACGATGTTTGAATCCCATATTTGACATTATTTCATTCATCGTCATATAGTCTTCACTCATTGAAAGAATTATTTCTTGAACTTGAGCGATACTTGGTCGGTACTTGAGCGGTGCATGAGCGGTGCTTGTCCTTTTCTATTGTCTTCTTGTCTTCTGTATTGTTATCTAAAATGATAGATTTGAAATTAGGTCGCTTAAATGTGATAGTTACAAAGCCGCCATCAGAAGACCATGTGGGAGCGTCCACTCCTTGTGCCCTGCAAGTATTCTCATATAATCATTATCGCAGATTTTTGAAAATACAGCATAATCATGTAAACCGTTCGTTTTTTATATGTGATAAGAAATAATGGCATTTTGCGTATGTATGTCTTGACATTTTTTGTCAATTTTATTGTCTGAATGAAATATTAGAAGTAACTTTGCACCATAAAATCATTCTACCATGCTTTTCCAAGATAAACTGAAAGAACTGCGAGAATCACATAATCTGCTGCAACGACAGGTTGCAGCAGGAATAAATATGGATACTGCCGTATATTGCAAGATTGAGAAGGGTGACAGACAAGCACGAGAAGAACAGGTGCGTCAACTGGCTCTTTTCTATGGTATTCCATACGAAGAGTTACGTCGTTACTGGCTTGCGGGGAAAGTCTATAGCCTTGTTGAGGAGGAGAAAGACGCAAACGGCATCCTTTATATGGTTGCAGAAGAAATGGGGGGGGAATATGGCAATCATCCTACAAAAATAGAGAATAAATATGGCAAGGATTGAAGATTTTAAGG
Source organism: Prevotellaceae bacterium (assembly GCA_021204165.1). Classification (GTDB taxonomy): domain Bacteria; phylum Bacteroidota; class Bacteroidia; order Bacteroidales; family Bacteroidaceae; genus RGIG8745. Next base: position 20,013 of record JAJPZU010000031.1, on the reverse strand, counting down.
CATTCGTAGCAAGCTATAAAGAGGCTTGTGAACGTGGGGAGCTTGAAATGGCTTCGGAAGAAACCACACGTACTTGGATTAACCAAATGCTTGCTGTGTTTGGCTGGGATGTAAGAAATACCAATCAAGTATTGCAAGAAGTTCCACTTGAGATTATGGAGCGAGCGGCATTAAATGATATCGGTTCTACAAATACACGTCCTGACTATACGCTAATGAACGGGCGAGTTCGCTTGTTTTTCCTTGATGCGAAAAAACGAACTGTCAATATAAAAGAAGACAAGAGCGTTGCTTTCCAGATTCGTTCATATGGCTGGTCTATCGGTGCAAGTTATTCAGTGGTGACAAACATGGACGAACTGGCGATTTATGATTGTACGACCATGCCTCGCCACACGGATAATGCCGATTTTGCTCGTTTGGTTTACCTGAAAGCGGAAAACTATACGGATAATTTTGATTGTTTCAATCGCTTTTTGGGGCGTGAGGAAACGATAAACAATAGGCTTCGTATGAGATTTGTCGGTAAGGATTCCATCGACAAAAATTTTTCCAAGGCTTTGAATGGCGTGCGGCTCAAACTTGCACAGGCAATCATTGATGGTAACCACCGCACAATCAGTATTGTCGACATTAACCTTTGGACTCAGATAATTCTGAATCGCATATTGTTCATCCGTGTCTGTGAGGCTCGCGGGTTGGAACATGACAAGCTATTGAGGGATTTTGCCGCAACAGACTTTTGGTTACAGTTTAAAAAATCGTCTTATATCGATTTTTACGAGCATTATGATGGCCCGATGTTTACTCGGATTAGGCAGATTCAAGATTTAATTATTGACAATGCTGTCTTTGATGAGCTGTTGTCTTATTTTTACTATCCATCGCCTTATTGCTTTGATGTGATTCCGTTGAGAAGCATCAGTGACATTTACGACCTTTTTCTTGGTTATCATCTGGAATATGATGGCAATGGAATGCTTAAGAATGTATTGAAGTCGGAATTCAGAAAAAGTAATGGAGCGGTAACAACTCCCGAGTCTATCGTCCATAACACGATAGATTGCACTATTCCCCCCGAATATCTGCAATCGCTTACCAATAAGCAAGTTCTTGACTTGAAATTCTTAGACCCTGCTTGTGGCAGTGGCGTGTTCCTTGTGAACCTTTACGATTATTTGGCAACGCAGATAGAAAACAACATAGAAGGACGAAAAGATGTTTTACCAAATCAATATCTTTATGAAAAGGACGGAAGGAAATACTTGAATATAGAAGGACGAAAACTGATAGTAAACCAATGTTTATATGGAGTTGACATTAATCAGGAGTGCGTTGAAGTGGCAAAGCTCTCGCTATCACTGAAAATAATTGATGGCTTCGAACCGAGCGATTTCGGCAATGCCGGTCTTTATGGTTCACAGATTCTGCACGGAGTGGGGGTGAACATTAAGTGTGGCAATTCACTCGTTGAGCCTGATATTCTGGAGCGCGTTTCTGATATAGCAGAAAATCTTGAAGAATTAGTAGCAACTAATGTTTTCGACTATCAGGCGGCTTTTAGCAATGTTTTCAATCGCGGTGGTTTTGACTACGTTATCGGCAATCCTCCATACGTTGAAGTAAAAAATTACAATGTCGCTTTGCCTTGTATGTCCGCATACATCAAGCAGCGTTATGCTTCGAGTAGGAATGGGAAAATAGACCTTGCCATTCCATTTATTGAACGTGGAATAGAATTGCTGAATGCTCATGGTAGTCTTGGCTACATTGTACAAAAAAGATTCTTCAAGACAGATTACGGCAAGGGTATTCGCAAACTGTTGAGCGAAAAACGTTTGCTCCGCACAGTCTATGACTACGCGGAAACAGATTTGTTTGAGGACAGAATAACCTACATTGCCATTGTTGTGTGCGACAAGTCTGCTACAGACAACGATATGATTAAGTACATTAACAGCACCAATAGCGAATGTATTGAAATAGCCAAAGAGACGATTACAGAAACTCCATGGTCGTTTGAAAACTACCAGACCACGGCACTGCGGGTAAGACTCGCAAACGAACTGGGAACGTTAGGAGAGGTCTGCAACATCAAGGTTGGTGTGCAAGTGTTATGGGACGAGGCTTTCCACATAGCAGTTGACCACATTGATGAGAATTATATCTACGGAAGTACAGCACTTTGCGAGAAACTGCAAGTGGAGCGTGGAGCTTGCAGGGTGTTGCTTTGCAACGAACACTTTGTGCCGTTGTCTGTTCGTAAAAACACGACCTGCATATTGTTTCCGTATGATGTGACGGATGGCAAAGTCCAGCCTGTCCTGTTCTCTGATTACGAACGCCGCTATCCTTTGGCGGGTCGTTATCTGCGAGAGAACCGCACTCTGATTGAAGAGAATGTGCAAACCGTACCTGACCGTTTCCCGACATTAGACCGCGATGAAAACTGGCATTTGTTCACCCGCGCCAATAACCACAACGCTGTTTACAAGAAGCTTTGCATACCCATGACCACGCAGAACCCACAAGCAGCGGTCGTAATGCAAGAGGATGCTTATTGTGACAATGCCAATATGTTCTTTGTGCAGATACCGGAAGTGACAGACGATAAACTGTACGCAATGGCGGCTGTAATCAACTCTACACCGTTTGCCTATTTTGCCAAGTCAATAGCCAATCCACAGCAAGGAGGTTTCTATAAGTTCAATAAACAGTTCCTCGCTCCAGTTCCATTTCCGCGCATGGAATTTATCATGTTCAGAGAACGAATGCAGCAACTCGCAAGAGTGGCACGACGTATTGAAGAAACTAATACGGCAATCACAACCAACATTTCTTCCGCCTCTCGCCTATATCCGTTATTGAACAACCTTTGGAACGAGGCTGATTGTCTGTGTTGTGAGCTCTATGGATTGAACGATTCTGAGAAAGAAATCATCATGTCAACTCCTCGTACTGACCATCACTATGAATAAAGAACTGCAAAACATAATCTCACGCTATACCGAGCAACAACTTTGTTTGGACAGTATTGTTGTTTCGTCTTTCGTCAAGAATAATGCTTTGATTGTCCGTGGCGGATTGCTTGCCAATTACTATCGCAACGATGTGCCGAGCGTTGGCATCAAGTCGATAGAGGATGTTATCAACGTGTTCGAGTTGGCAATCCCCAAAGAAGAGAAAACAAAAAACGGTGCGGTTTATACTCCGAAATACATTCGCGATTACATTCTGGAGAGAGTTGTAGCCACACATAGAAAACCATTGCAAGACTGTCTTGCAATCGATATTGCTTGTGGTTGCGGCTCATTCCTATTTTCACTTGCCGACTATCAGCACACCCATTGCGAATTGTCATATCGTGAAGCAGTACATCGTCTTTACGGTGTGGACGTAAGTGAATTAAGTGTAACGCGCTGCAAAATTCTTCTTTCGTTGGCTGCGTTGCAGAATGACGAGATACTGACGGATGAGGATTTTTGCATCTGTCAGGGCAATTCACTTGATTTTGATTTTGCGGCAATGCCGGGAGTGGCAGAAAACGGTGGTTTTGACATCGTTGTAGGTAATCCGCCGTATGTCCGTGCAAAGCATATTGACGCAGAGTCAAAGGTGTTGCTTTCTCGTTGGCAAGTGGCTCGGTGTGGAAACGCAGACCTCTATCTGCCGTTTTTCGAGATTGCTTGCAACATTCTTCGAGAGGACGGGGTATTGGGCTACATCACGCTCAATTCGTTCTTCAAAAGTGTGAACGCAAGACTATTGCGTGGTTATTTTCGCAGTACGAACGCAGCTCTTGAAGTCGTTGATTTCGGAGACCAACTCATCTTTGGCAAAACGCTTGCCTATACCTGCATTGTTTTAATTGACAAACTGGGTGAGCCTGGAGTATGCTATACAAAAGGACAGATAAACGTTAATGACTTTGCTGAAACACCGGCACACTTCAACCTCATACCATACAGCGACCTTGATGACCATAAAGGTTGGAATCTTAACAACGCCGAAATCCTGCAAAACATTCGCAGGATAGAGAGTGTGGGGCGTCCACTCGGCGAATTATTCCAGATAAAGAACGGCATTGCAACCCTCGCCAACAATGTTTATATATTCCGTCCTACGCACGAGGACGAGATGTTTTTCTATCTACAGGTTGGAGATATGGAGTTTCCTATTGAAAGAGGAATTTGCCGAGACATCATAAAACCGAACATTCTGCACACAGAAGAAGAAATCCCCGACATCATAGAAAAGGTGATATTTCCATACGATGAGAATAATAAAGTTATAGCCGAAGCAGTATTTATGAGCAAATACCCGGAAGCGTACAAGTATCTGTCACTTAATAAAATAAAATTGTCGCAGCGTGATAAAGGAGAAAAGACCTACGAGGCATGGTATGCTTTCGGACGTTCGCAAGCTACTTGTGACCGTGGCCGTAAGCTATTGTTTCCTTACATGACCGACCATCCGCGTTTTGTCTATACTGATAACGAGAATATGCTCATTTATTGTGGCTATGCCATTTTCAGCGAAAACGAAGAAGAGCTCCTTGTGCTGAAACGCATTCTCGAGTCTTCAATTTTTGACTACTATATGCAACACACCGCCAAACCTTATGCCACAGGATACTATTCCTATGCAAAAAATTATGTAAAAGGGTTTGGAATACCTGTACTGAGCAGCAAACAACGTGTAAGTTTGCTTTCGTTACAAGACTCAAAGGACATAAATACTTATGTTAAAGGGTTATATAGCATAAACTATTAAATTCACAAAATATACTACAATAAGAATATTAGATATGGAACAAAAGTCTAATGTACAATATAGAGCAGAAAAAGAATACAAGAACAGCCGTGAAAAGTTCTTTCTTTTGCTGCGTGAGATTATCTCAAATGCTATACATGCTGTATTAATTAGAAAAACTAAAGAGGAAGATTATATTCCCAAACTGAATTTAAACATAGCATTTGATGATTCTCAATGTAAAATTGAGTTATCAGATAATGGCGAAGGGTTCAACGAAAAGAATCGAAAATACTTTGAAGAGTTAGATCGAAGGAATCCAGAAAAGGAAAAACTTAACTTCCATCCTTTAGGGCAAGGACGTTTAGCGATTATTTTTTTGCTGATTCTGCTGAATACGAAACTGTGTATAAAGATGAAAATGGTAAATTTAACAAGAGAACTATACCGTACCCAAGTACATCAGAAGGCCTTTTTAGTTTTTCTGAATTTGAGGAAGAAAAATCGGGTAATAGTACCTATACAAAATTGACAATTCTAATTAATAAACAACAAACATTTGGTAGAGCTAAAACTTTCTTTAAAAATTATTCAGATTCTAAATCGTTTAAACAATGGTTTATAGAAACATTTTTCCCTTTCATAATAAACAATGAAACACTTGTTGTAAACATCTCCTTAAATGGAGATGAGGTTACTATTAGGAAAAGTAATATAGTAGCAGAAACGACAAGGAAACCATTTGAATTAACACTATCAGATGATAATAGGCATTCTTTTTCATTATGGTTGATTAAGACTGATGGAATAATGCATGGTGACAATCCGATTACATGTTTTGCTAGAAATCTAAGGGCAAACTTATCTATAGGCAAATTGAACTATTCTATAGATAATAGAGAGGGTTATACGTTGTATTTAACATCTGATTTTTTTGATGAGTATGTTGATACAAAAGGGGAAAGAATAGATGTCTCATGCGATGATATTACAAGTATCCAGAATAAGATAAATGAAATTCTGAATGAACAATTCAAAATTGTAATCGCGAACAATCAAAAAGTATCTAAGAAGAATTTAAAAGCATTCCAAAAGAAATATCCTTCACTTGAAGCATTTGTCACCGAGGACAGTATTATTGGAGATAAAAATATTGTAAATGAACGAGAAATTATACAATCGGCGATAGATGAAAAAAGCAGAATTGAAAAAAAGTTTTGGAATCAAATTGATAAATCTCCAATAAACGAAGAAGACGAGCGATTTAGTGATTCGGATGAATGCCATAAACTTTTAAATTCAAGTTTGCACATCTATGTAAAACATCGCGAAAGCGTACTTAAGCGATTACATTCACTAATTCAAAAATTTGATAAAAATGGTGAAAGCAAACCAGAATTAGAAAGTACCGTTCACGAGTTATTTATTAATAGAGGAACAACTTTAAGTGATTCTTCTAACATTAACCATTTGCATAATTTGTGGATTCTTGACGATAAATTTACAACTTTCTCAAATAATTTTAAGGCGAAAAGTACTAAATCAGGACAAGCCTTATCCGATGTGTATATTTGGGCAGATGATCCAGAAAAGACAAAACAAATTTTGATATTTGAATTAAAATCAACTACCAAAGCCCATAACGCCGGCGATAAAGAGGAAGGCATGATAGCGCAAGTAAAAAGATATGCGCAAGATTTTTATAATAATCCCGAAAAGGTTATCAATTGGAAGGTAGAGACACAGCGAGTACAATATACAGGTATTATATTGGCAAGAAAGACTGATATAGATAAAGAATTAAGTTCCAACAATGTGAGTCGTGGATATTATCAGATTCCGTTTTTAGAAGATTCTTGGTACGGCGATGATGATTTTTCAATAAATAATAGTCCTAAGAACAAAATACCAATAAGAATTGAATTGTATTCTTTTGAGGACATTTACAATTTAGCTAAAAGTAGAAATGATGTATTCTTTAGATTATTAAAGCGAGAATTTGAGTTCCTTGAAGATGACAACTAAAAGATGTAACTATGACAGTAGAAAACAAAATAATACTTTATCAAGACGATGACGAGATAACACAAGGGCAGTGCGCTTTGCAGATGAGGATTTGTGGCTGACACAAAACCTGTTGGCTGAAATTATTGTACTACACAACAGAATATCAGTCAGCACATAGATAACATCTTAAATGATGGTGGGTTAGACCCAAATTGAACGGTAAAGGATTTCTTGACAGTTCGGCAAGAAGGCAAGCGTCAAGTGCAGCGCAGCATTCTGCACTATAACCTTGATCTCCGCAGCACACACGATATGCTTTTAGCCATAAACTGTAGTTTTTTTGTTTATGAGGTGTTTCTGCGTTTTGCCGATGAGCTGTTTTGGTCTTGTTGCTATGACCGGTGGATGTGTAAACCAATAAAATGGGACGGAGTTTTCATATTTGTTCTTTAATATTTGGCTGCTAATGATAAAAAACGTATTTTTGCAACATCGTGGATAGGAGGGGGCTGACAGTTCCCTCCTTGCTTTTGATGTGAAACGGTGAAAATATACAGTGCTCTTATATAGTAAATATGATAGATAAGAACAAAGTGCAGGCCGTTGTTGACGAATGGCTTGAAGGCAGAGAGTATTTTCTTGTTGGAATTTCTGTCGATGAACAAAACAAAATTGTGGTGGAGATAGACCACAAGGATGGTGTGTGGATTGAAGATTGCTGTGAACTCAGCCGGTTCATAGAATCGAATTTCGACAGAGAGGTTGAAGACTATGAACTTGAAGTCGGTTCGGCCGGAATAGGGCAACCTTTCAAGGTTCTGCAGCAATATGTCAACAATATCGGTCAGGAGGTGGAGCTGATGACTTCTGACGGCAAGAAGTTGTGCGGCACACTTATGAATGCCGGCGAAGAGGGTTTCGCGGTGAATGTCCTTTGTAAGAAAAAAGTGGAGGGCAAGAAGCGTCCGCAGATGGTGGAAGAGGAATTTTCTTTCGGCTATGCGGATGTGAAGTGGGTCAAGGCTGTGATAGACTTCAAGTAAGTGGAAGCTTTGCCTGCCGGTTTCCGGAATATGCGGGAGCCGGGTTTTGTTGGTGTATGGACAGATAATGGCATACACCTTTATGCCTTGTACGGGATAGGGGCTGCTGCCGCAAATGCAGTGTGCAGCCGTGCAGCGATGGGCATCTTTGGAATGAAAATAAAAAGAATAGATAAAAATGGCTAAGAAAAAATTAGAACAGGTCAACCTGATAGATACTTTTCAGGACTTCAAGGAGACTAAGAATATTGACAGGACTACGCTTGTAAGTGTGCTTGAGGATTCGTTCCGCAGTGTGCTTCAGAAGACATTCGGTTCGGATGAAAATTTTGATGTCATTGTAAATCCTGACAAAGGGGATTTTGAGATTTACCGTAACCGCAAGGTGGTGGAAGACGGAGAAGTCCGTAATGAGAATATGGAAATCAGTCTTACCGATGCGAAGAAGATTGACGAGGATTATGAGGCGGGAGAGGATGTCAGCGAGAAGGTCAACTTCACTGACTTTGGTCGCCGCGCTATTCTGAACCTGCGTCAGACGATGGCTTCCAAGATTCTTGAGCTTGAGCACGATAATCTTTATAATAAATATGTGGATAAGGTTGGTACGATTATCACAGCCGAGGTCTATCAGATATGGAAACGCGAGATGCTGTTGCTCGATGATGAGGGCAATGAGCTTCTTATGCCGAAAGTTGAGCAGATTCCGACTGACTTCTATCGTAAGGGCGAGGCGGCTAAGGCCATTGTCTTGCGTGTAGATAATCTGAACAACAATCCTAAGATTATCCTCAGCCGTACTGCTCCGGAGTTTCTTCAGCGTCTGCTGGAGCAGGAGGTTCCTGAAATCAACGACGGTCTCATCACGACTCGCAAGATTGCGCGCATTCCCGGCGAGAGAGCGAAGATTGCAGTGGAGAGCTACAATGAGCGCATTGACCCTGTGGGCACATGTGTGGGTGTGAAAGGTAGCCGTATTCATGGGATTGTGCGTGAGCTGAGGAATGAAAATATCGATGTCATCAATTATACAAGCAATATAAAGCTGTTCATACAGCGTGCATTGAGTCCGGCAAAGGTTTTGTCTATTGTCCTCAATGAGGAGCTGAGAAAGGCGGAAGTGTATTTGCAGCCGGATCAGGTTTCGCTGGCTATCGGTAAGAATGGCCATAACATAAAGCTTGCCAGTATGCTTACGGAATACACGATAGACGTGTTCCGCGAACTGAACGGCGAGGAGGACAATGTGGAGGATATATACCTCGATGAGTTCAAGGACGAGATTGACGAGTGGATAATCGACTCTATCAAGTCTATCGGTCTTGAGACGGCGAAGAGCGTACTCGATGCTCCGCGTGACATGCTTATAGAGAAGGCGGATCTTGAGGAAGACACCGTTGATGAAGTCTTGCGTATATTGAAGGCTGAATTTGAAGAATAAGAACATCGCGTTGCGGCGATAAGCGTTTAGCGTTTTTTCAACCGGGTCTGTACAGACGCTATCCGTTTCTCACGTTGGACGCAGAGAAGGTGTGTATTGTTTTCTTGTGGTATCGGGAGAACGTGGTACGCAAAATATATAAGAACGCTAAACGAATTTTATAGACGAACAGATAATGGCAGTAAGACTGAACAAAGCACTAAAGGAACTGAATGTGGGAATCAACACCGTGGCTGATTTCCTGCAAAAGAAAGGAATGGCACTTGAAGATGCCACTCCTAATGCAAAAATCACGGATGAACAGTATAATCTGCTAATGGAGGCCTTCAGTACCGACAAGGACATTCATATCGGAACAAAAGACGATATCAAGAAACGCAAGGAAAAGGAGCGTCAGGAGCGTAGTGAACGTAGAGAGAAGGAACGCAAGGAATTGGAATCGAAGAGAAAACAGCAGGAAGTGTTCCGTACGGAAAATGAACGCAGACAGCAGTTTAAGGTGCTTGGTAATATCAATGATGTTCAGTCTAAGCAACCGGTGGCTTCTTCTGCTCCTGAGAAGACTAATGTGAAACAGGATGTTAAACAGGAGAGCATCGCGACTCCTGTTGTGAATGAAAGTGCTGTGGCTTCTGCTCCTGTTGCAGAGGAGAAAAAGGAACAGAATGTTCCGCATTTGCCGTCGGCAGAAGCGGAGACTCCTGTTGGTGCGGAAGCAGAAAAGGACGAGAACAGCAGACTGGAGAAGAGAGAGGACGGTGTTTATCGTCTTGCGACTCCGGATGTCGGTGTGCAGTTCAGGCAAGTAGGATTCATAGACCTTTCCAACCTAAACTCCAAGACACGTCCGGACAAGAAGAGCAAGGCTGAGAGAAAGAAGGAACGTGAGGAGAAGGAAAAACTGCGTCAGGATGCCAAGGCTAAATATAAAGATGCAGTGATGAAAGAGATTGGCGGAAAGAAAGACGGTGCGCAGGGCAACGAATCGGAGGGCGGATTGAAGAAGAAGAAGCGCAACCGCATCAATAAAGAGCGTGTAGATGTGAACGCTGCCGTCAATCAGCAGAATACAGGCAAGCCGCAGGCTTCCGACCGTAAAAACGGAAAGAACCAGCAGCCTTCTTCAAAGGGCGGTGCAGCCAAAGGACAGAATGCTCCTGCCAAGGGAGGTATGCAGACTGGTGTACACGGCAAGAAGGCTAAGAATAAGCCGCAGCCGGTGCGCAAACCGGAGCTGACCGATGAAGAAGTGGCAAAGCAGGTTAAAGAGACGTTGGCACGTCTTACATCCAAGCAGGTTAAGAAGGGTGTGAAATACCGTAAGGATAAGCGTGACGCCATTCACAACCGAATGCATGAGATGGAGGAGGAAGAGAATGCAGAGAGCAGAGTACTGAAGCTTACAGAGTTTGTGACAGCTAACGAGCTGGCAACAATGATGAATGTGCCTGTAACAAAGGTTATCGGTACATGTATGTCAATAGGTATAATGGTCTCTATCAACCAGCGTCTTGATGCGGAAACCATCAACATCGTGGCAGAAGAGTTCGGATACTCTACCGACTATGTGAGCGAAGAAGTGTCTCATGCCATAGAAGAAGAGGAGGATGCAGAAGAAGATCTTCAGCCGCGCGCTCCGATTATTACCGTAATGGGACATGTTGACCACGGTAAGACTTCTCTTCTCGACTATATACGAAAGACAAACGTCATTGCCGGTGAGGCGGGAGGTATCACACAGCACATTGGTGCTTATAACGTGAAGATGGCAAGCGGAAAGCACATCACTTTCCTCGATACTCCCGGACATGAAGCTTTCACGGCGATGCGTGCACGTGGTGCAAAGGTTACGGATATTGCAATTATCATCATGGCGGCGGATGACGGCATCATGCCGCAGACAAAAGAGGCCATCAGTCATGCTGTCGCAGCGAATGTGCCGATGGTATTTGCGATAAACAAGATAGATAAGCCGGGTGCCAATCCTGAAAAGATAAAGGAGCAGCTTGCTGCAATGAACTATCTTGTAGAGGACTGGGGCGGTAAATATCAGAGTCAGGACATATCAGCCAAGCACGGAACCAATGTGGATGAACTGATGGAGAAAGTGTTTCTCGAAGCGGAACTGCTTGACTTGAAGGCAAATCCGAACCGTAAGGCTACTGGATCTGTAATTGAATCGTCTTTGGACAAGGGACGTGGATATGTGGCTACGGTGCTTGTACAGAACGGAACATTGCATCAAGGCGATGTGGTTCTTGCTGGAACTCACTGGGGAAAAATCAGGGCGATGTTCAATGAGCGCGGGCAGCGCATACAGCAAGCCTTGCCGGCAGAGCCTGCTTTGATTCTGGGACTTAACGGTGCTCCTACGGCAGGAGATACATTCCATGTGATGGAGTCTGAACAGGAGGCATGTGATGTGGCTAACAAGCGTGAGCAGCTGAAGCGTGAGCAAGGTTTGAGAACTCAGACTCGTATGACTCTTGATGAACTGGGCAGACGTATTGCGCTTGGTGGTGTTCAGGAACTTAACCTTATTGTCAAGGGTGACGTGGACGGTTCTATAGAGGCATTGGGCGACTCTCTCATCAAGCTTTCTACTGAGAAGATTCAGGTGAACGTCATTTATAAGGCCGTAGGACAGATTTCCGAGAGCGATGTTTCGCTGGCAAAGGCATCTGATGCTATCATCATTGGCTTCCAAGTTCGTCCTTCGGCAGCAGCGCGCAAGCTGGCTGAGCAGGAAGGTGTGGACATTCGCCTGTATTCTATTATTTATGATACGATAGAGGAGGTGAAGAGTGCGATGGAAGGTATGCTTGCTCCGGAAATCAAGGAGGAGAATACAGCAACGGCTGAAGTGCGTCAGGTTTATAAGATTACTAAGGTCGGAACTGTTGCCGGTGCGTTTGTCACAGACGGTAAGCTCCATCGTTCTGATAAGATACGCGTTATTCGTGACGGTATTGTGGTACATACCGGAGAAATCAACGCTTTGAAGCGTTTCAAGGATGATGTGAAGGAAGTGTCTAACAACTTTGACTGCGGTATCTCTCTTGTCAACTATAATGATATTCGTGAAGGCGATATTCTTGAGGCATTCACAGAAATAGAGATTAAGCAGAAGTTATAGTGTTGAGAATACTTTTTAGGATTGTGAGGTTATAAGATTTAAGGCTTGGCGATTTGAAAAGACTTTCTTCTCTTTTCTTTGTCCGGCTTTGGAATCTTACGACCTCAAAATCTTATACGATATTAGTATGGAAACTTTGATAATAATTGTGCTTCTTGTGGGGGCTGTAGTTGGCTTTTATCAAGGGGCATTCAAACAAATAGCCAACTTTGTCGGTGTGGCCGCAGGTATTGTACTTGCATGTGTGCTTTATGATAAGTTTGGCGACTTTTTGTCTGTGCAGACCGGTGCATCCGAAGGAATAGGGCATACAGTGGCTTTTTTGTTGATAGCCGTGCTCACTCCTGTGGTGCTTGGTTGGATTGCCACTTTGTTTACAAAGTTTTTTAATGGAATACATCTTGGATGTCTGAATCGTCTTGCCGGTGCGGCGATTGGTGTTGTCTGTTATGGCATACTGATGAGTTTTGCATTCAATATAATGGACTTTGTGGTCAGTTCGGCGGGCATGAAACCTGAGAAACTTGATGAGCGTCCTGAGATTTTCTATAAGGTAAAACATGCGGCACAGATTCTCGTTCCTGATTTTATTATTGTCACGGATGCTGTGGAGGAACGGAATGGCTGTGCGCCAAAACACGGCATAAAGAGTGAATTGCCTGAAATGCTTGGCGGAGAAAAGGTTTAATTTTTTCGGAACATTCTGTACTGTGCTGTGTTGTAGATGTAATACTGTTTCTTTTGGGACAGTTTGATTTTATATATAAGGAAACAAAGATATAATTCATTTTTTATAATTGGAAGATTATGTCCGAGTCAAACGAGTTTGTAAGGAAAGTGGCAGAAGAGAAGTATAAGTTCGGCTTCACCACGGATATACATACGGAGATTATAGATAAAGGCTTGAATGAGGATGTAATACGTACTATATCCTCAAAGAAAGGTGAACCTGAGTGGCTTTTGGAATTTCGTCTTGAGGCATATCGCTACTGGCTCACGCAGAAACAGCCTGAATGGGGACATCTGAAGATGCCTGATATTGACTATCAGGCTATTTCTTATTATGCAGACCCTACAAAAAAGAAGAAAGATTCCGGAAATAAGGAGATAGACCCGGAATTGATGAAAACATTTGACAAGCTCGGAATACCTCTCGAAGAGCGGCTTGCACTTAGCGGTACGGCTGTCGATGCTGTGATGGACTCTGTATCGGTGAAGACCACGTTCAAGGAACGTCTGGCGGAGAAGAACATCATATTCTGCTCTATCAGTGAAGCTGTCAGAGAATATCCGGAATTGGTACGAGCTTATCTCGGAAGTGTCGTTCCCTATCGTGACAATTATTTTGCAGCACTTAATTCAGCCGTATTCAGCGATGGTTCTTTCGTTTATATTCCGAAGAATACACGTTGCCCGATGGAACTTTCCACCTATTTCCGTATCAATGCAAGGAACACGGGACAGTTTGAACGCACACTCATAGTATGTGATGAAGGTTCATACGTATCTTATCTGGAAGGATGCACAGCCCCTATGCGTGATGAGAATCAGCTTCATGCCGCCATTGTGGAGATTGTGGTGATGGATAATGCGGAAGTCAAATACAGCACCGTACAGAACTGGTATCCCGGTGATGCCGACGGTAAGGGAGGAGTATTGAATCTTGTTACCAAGCGCGGACATCTTCGAGGTGTAAACAGCAAACTTTCGTGGACGCAGGTGGAAACCGGTTCGGCCATTACTTGGAAGTACCCGAGCTGCGTCTTGACAGGCGACAATTCACAGGCGGAATTTTATTCTGTGGCTGTAACCAACAACTATCAGCAGGCGGATACGGGTACGAAGATGATTCACATAGGCAAGAACACTCGTTCAACGATTATCTCAAAAGGAATCTCAGCCGGAAGAAGTCAGAATTCGTACCGCGGACTTGTCAAAGTGAGTGCAAATGCAGACGGGGCACGTAATTACTCTTCGTGCGATTCGTTGCTGCTCGGCAGTCTTTGTGGAGCGCATACTTTCCCGTATATGGACGTACATAACAACACGGCGACAGTTGAACACGAAGCCACGACTTCGAAGATTAGCGAAGAACAGCTGTTTTATTGCAATCAACGCGGTATCTCCACGGAAGAAGCTGTCGGACTTATTGTGAACGGTTATGCAAAGGATGTGATAAACAAACTTCCGATGGAGTTTGCTGTTGAAGCGCAGAAATTGTTGTCTGTATCTCTTGAAGGGACTGTAGGATAAAAATTTATTCAAACCGCAGAAATCCCGTTACATGTACTACTCATAGACATTGCATTCTGAGAATACGGATATTCATAGATTTATTGTTCAGGTATTTATAGACTTGAAAATTCTAAAATAGAAAATAAATATGTTAGAAGTTAGGAATTTACATGCCTGCATTAATGGCAAAGAGATATTGAAAGGTGTAAACCTTACCATAAAGGACGGTGAGATTCACGCACTCATGGGAACAAACGGTGCGGGAAAAAGTACTTTGAGCAATGTCATTGTAGGACATCCTTCGTATGAAGTGACTGCCGGAAGTATAACTTTCAATGGTCAAAATCTTCTGGAAATGAAACCGGAAGAGCGTGCCCATGCAGGAATATTTCTTTCTTTTCAGCAACCGGTGGAGATACCGGGAGTGTCGATGGTCAATTTCATGCGTGCAGCCGTCAATGCCCGCCACAAGGCTTTAGGTGAAGAACAGATGAAATCTACCGATTTCTTGAAACGGATGCGTGAGAAGAGAAAGTTTGTTGAAATTGACAATAAACTTATCAACCGCTCTGTAAACGAGGGCTTCAGTGGAGGCGAGAAGAAGCGCAATGAAATATTCCAGATGGCTATGCTTGAACCTAAGTTCTGTATTTTGGATGAAACAGACTCTGGACTGGACGTAGATGCTCTGCGTATTGTTGCTGAAGGCTTTAACAAACTGAGGACAAAAGAAACAAGTGCGATGGTAATCACTCACTACCAGCGTTTGCTCGACTATATACGTCCGGATGTGGTACATGTGCTTCTGGACGGAAGAATTGTGAAGACCGGCGGAGCAGAACTTGCACAGGAGATAGAGAACCGTGGCTTTGACTGGATTAAAGAAGAGGTTGCAGAATGAACGGAGGGAAACAATATATAGACCTTTACCGCGAAAGTCGTGAAATTATCATGCAGCACAGTGCCAGCCTGATGAACGCTGTGCGCGATGAAGCTTTCGATTGTTTTGAACGTATGGGCTTTCCTTCCCGGAAAGTGGAGCGTTATAAATATACGGATGTGGAGAAGGCTTTTGCTCCTGACTACGGACTGAATTTGACACGGATGGATATACCGGTCAATCCTCAGGATGTTTTCAAGTGTGATGTGCCCAACCTTTCCACTCAGCTTTTCTTTATGGAAAACGATGCTTTCTATAAAGGAAATCAAAGAAGTGCGCTGTCCGAAGATGGAGTGATAATAACTTCTTTGAAAGAGGCTGCCGACAAATACCCGGACATTGTCGGCAAATATTATTCCAAACTTGCCGATGTGGCTTCAGACTCCATTACAGCCTTGAACACGGCTTTTGCACAGGACGGCTTATTTGTTTATGTTCCGCGCAACGTGCAGTTGAAGCGTCCGGTTCAGATTGTGAATATTCTTCGTTCCGGAGTAGATATGATGGTCAACAGACGCGTGCTTATCGTGCTTGAAGAAGGTGCGGACGCTACGTTCCTTTTCTGTGATCATGCAATGGACAATGTACATTTCCTTACCACTCAGGTCATTGAGGTTTTTGTTGCCGACAATGCTCATGCCGACATCTATGAACTTGAGGAGACACATACCAAATGCAAGAGATTCAGTAACCTTTATATCAAAACAGGTGGATACTGTACTGTAAGTCATAACAACATTACCCTTTTCAATGGATTGACACGGAATACAACAGATGTTATCCTTGATGGAGAATACAGTGAGCTGACTCTCAACGGGTGCGTGGTTGCGGACAAGAAGCAGTATGTCGATAATAATACTCTGATAGACCATCGTAAGCCTAATTGTACAAGCAATGAACTTTACAAGTATGTTGTCGATGAGTCTGCGGTGGGAGCTTTTGCCGGTCGTATTCTTGTGCAAAAGGATGCACAGCATACCGTCTCTCAGGAGACAAATGCCAATCTTTGTGTGACAAAGGAGGCACGTGTATATACACAGCCAATGCTTGAAATCTATGCAGACGATGTAAAGTGTGCGCATGGTTCGACAATCGGTCTTCTCGACGAGTCCGCTTTGTTCTATATGCAGCAGCGAGGCATTTCTGCCGATGAAGCACGTATGTTGCTCAAGTTTGCTTTTGTAGGGCAAGTGATAGAACAAGTGAAACTTGAACCTCTGCGTGACAGGCTTCAGCGTCTTGTAGAAAAGCGTTTCCGTGGAGAACTGAACAAATGTATCGGGTGCGCAATCTGTAAATGACATGTATATATATGCGCTCATATATATAAATGTATAGATTATTGCCCTGTTTGCAGAGCAAATTGATGCAAGGAGTACTTTTCGGCAGAATCCCCAAGTCTTTATTAAATGTAAACCAATTAAAAACAGGTACAGATGTATGACATAGATAAAATCAGAGCTGATTTTCCTATACTTGAACGCACTGTCTATAACCGTCCGTTGGTGTATCTCGACAACGGAGCAACTACGCAGAAGCCGCGTTGTGTCGTTGAGGCAATGACCGAGGAATATTATAGTGTCAATGCCAATGTACACCGCGGAGTACACTTCCTTTCGCAGAAGGCGACGGAACTGCATGAAGCTTCGCGCGAAACAGTCCGCTCTTTCATCAATGCGAGAAGCATAAACGAAATCGTCTTCACCCGGGGAACCACGGAAAGCATCAATCTGTTGGCAAGTTGTTTTGGCGATGCTTTCATGAACGAGGGGGATGAAGTCATTGTATCCGTAATGGAGCATCACAGCAACATCGTTCCGTGGCAGTTGCTGGCGGAGAGGAAAGGAATCAAGCTGCGTGTCATACCAATGACAGACAGCGGCACACTCATGCTGGATGAATACGAGAAACTGTTCAACGAAAGGACACGCATTGTTTCTGTAGCCCATGTGTCCAATGTGCTTGGCACCGTAAATCCGATAAAAGAAATGGTGCGCGTGGCCCATGCACACGGAGTTCCCGTACTTGTTGACGGTGCACAATCCACCCCTCACTTCGCTGTGGATATGCAATTGCTGGATTGCGACTTCTTTGCTTTCAGTGCACACAAGATATACGGTCCTACGGGTGTCGGAGTGCTTTACGGCAAGGAAGAATGGCTCGACAAGCTGCCGCCCTACCAAGGAGGAGGAGAAATGATAAAGAATGTGTCGTTTGAAAAAACCACATTCAATGAACTTCCCTATAAGTTTGAAGCCGGCACACCCGACTATATCGGCACCCATGCACTTGCCGTTGCGCTCGATTATGTGAACAAAATCGGTATGGACCAAATTTATTCCCATGAACGTGAACTGACTTCCTATGCCATGCAGCAGATGCAGCAGATTGACGGAATGCGGATATTCGGCACTGCGACAGATAAAGACGCTGTGATTTCCTTTCTTGTCGGCAATATCCATCATCTTGACATGGGAACCCTGCTCGACCGCCTCGGCATTGCAGTTCGCACAGGACACCATTGCGCAGAACCTTTGATGAACCGTCTTGGCATTGAAGGCACTGTCAGAGCTTCGTTTGCTTTATATAACACAAAAGAAGAAGTGGACACGCTTGTGGCTGGCATAAAGAGAGTGGCATCCATGTTCTGATTCCGGTGCAGAGCACAAACTGATGCGGAGTACAGTCCGCCTTTCTTTTAGAAAATAATCTTCCAATTTATAATTCAACACATAAACATGAAACCAAGTATTCCTAAGGGTACACGCGACTTTTCTCCTGTGGAGATGGTAAAGCGTAACTACATATTCAATACAATAAAAGACGTATATTCTCTGTATGGATTCCGGCAGATAGAGACTCCGGCAATGGAAAACCTCTCCACCCTCATGGGAAAGTATGGCGAGGAAGGAGACAAACTGCTGTTCAAGATTCAAAATTCAGGCGATTACTTCCGTGGCATAACAGACGAGGAACTGCTGGGACGCAATGCGGCACGTCTGGCAAGCAAGTTCTGCGAGAAGGGGCTTCGCTACGACCTTACCGTTCCGTTTGCGCGCTATGTGGTGATGCACAGGGAAGAGCTTTCGATGCCTTTCAAACGCTACCAAATACAGCCTGTATGGAGAGCCGACCGTCCGCAGAAAGGACGCTATCGCGAATTTTACCAGTGCGATGCGGACATTGTGGGAAGCGATTCGCTTCTGAACGAGGTGGAGCTTATGCAGATTGTCGATACGGTGTTTACACGTTTCGGTGTCAATGTCTGCATCAAGATAAACAATCGCAAGATTCTCACGGGAATCGCCGAAATGATTGGTCAGGCCGATAAGATTGTCGATATTACCGTAGCTATGGACAAACTCGACAAAATCGGGCTTGACAATGTGAACGCAGAACTTGCAGCCGACGGCATTCCTGCCGATGCCATAGACAAGTTGCAGCCTATCATCGCGCTTTCCGGTACCAATGCTGAAAAGCTCCAGACAATGAAAGAAGTGCTGAAGGACACCGCCACCGGACTCAAGGGAGTGAAAGAATGCGAATTTATTCTTCGCAAACTTGAAACATTGGGACTGAACAACCGTGTGGAGCTTGATTTGACCCTCGCACGCGGACTGAACTACTATACCGGTGCCATTTTTGAGGTCAAGGCTCTGGATGTGGAGATAGGAAGCATCACCGGCGGCGGACGCTATGACAATCTTACCGGCATCTTCGGCATGGCAGGACTGTCCGGTGTAGGCATATCTTTCGGTGCCGACCGAATATTCGATGTGCTCAACCAGCTCAATCTCTATCCGGAGGAGGCAGTCGATTCGACAAAACTTCTGTTTGTGAATTTCGGGGAGAAAGAAACAGACTATTGCCTGCCAGTGCTTGCCGCTGTGCGCCGTGCCGGAATATGCGCCGAGATATACCCTGATTCTGCGAAGATGAAGAAACAGATGAGCTATGCCAATGCCAATGCCATACCATTTGTGGCGATTGTAGGAGAAAATGAAATGGCAGAGAACAAGATAAACCTCAAGAACATGCTTACCGGAGAACAGAAACTTGTTTCTGCCGATGAGCTGATTGAACTGTTGAAATAAGATTTCATACTTTTAGAGATAGCCCCTGTAATTTATTCCTTATGATAATTACAGGGGTTTTTACTTCTCATGTATATTAGTGGGGGCATCGACAGACTCCTAATATGTTCTGTTGAATATTTGATACAGACTTGCCCTGACTGTTCACGTCTGCACGGCAGCAAAATGGGGCTCATAACAAAATTTTTTATATACAAATTTTAACAGTTTTATTTTTTGACAAAATGATTGCGATTCTCACCATTCTAATTTCTATTTTGCAGATTTCGCATCGCAATACTATCTTTTTGATTTTGTCAAATGTTAAAAATCCAAGCCCTCTGGCACGCGTCAAAATGAAGCGTGCCGAACTTTTATCGGAAATC
>JAJPZU010000127.1 GCA_021204165.1 Prevotellaceae bacterium | reverse complement strand
AGTCTTTCTGAATTTTCACCGCAGTGTTTTTAAATTTTCACCGCGGTGAAAATTTTTGCACACCGCGGTGTAATTTTTTTCACACCGCGGTGAAGTTTTAAAATCACCGCGGTGAAAATAAAAAAACACCGAATTTCGGGTAAAAAAACGGCATTGTCCGGATGAAATGTTAAGAAGTGTGTAATTAGCTGTTTCGGAAGTGCGTCTGAACAAAAACTGAAAAGTGGGTGGCTTCAGGACGGTATTTGGGCACGGAAACGGCAAATTTGGCTATAATTTATTGATAGTCAACAGATTACTAAAACACTCGAAATTCTCGAAAAAATGCGTCCGGCGCGTTTTTTTGAGCGATTTTTGTAAAATTATATATTACTGATTATCAACAAGTTATCTTAAAGTTGAAATTTTTGTCTCTTTGCTGTCAGCAAAAAACAGCTCCAAGTGTTAAATTTTTATTTTGGGCGAAAATATCATTTTGTCATTTTCAAGCATGGAAAGTAATTCACCAACTGTGCTGTTTTTGCCCGGTACAACCACATCGGATGCAATCTCCGCAAGCGGTTCCAGCACAAACCGTCTCAAGTGCATCTGCGGATGAGGTATGACAAGATTCTGTTCTGCCAGAATCTTGTCATCACACAACAATATGTCAATGTCTATAATGCGGTCATGATATATTCCGTTCACTGACTTCAATGTCCTTCCCATGTCACGCTCTATCTCCTGTGTGGCAACAAGCAATGCTTCTGCCGACAACGGTGTCTCTACACATATTGCGGCATTGAGGAACGAATTGCTGCTTTCAAATCCCCAAGGGAGCGTCTCCATGAATGAGGAGCGCGCTTTGACCAAACCCACTCTTCTGCCTATTTCTTCAATGGCAGTATTCATCATTGTCCGCTTGTCGCCAAGATTGGTGCCAAGCGCAAGATAAGTCGTGTGCATAAAAGATGAAGTCATCTGATACTATTTAGATAAATTAAAATGTGCTGAAATCATTTGAAAAATTCGTCACCCGTCTGAGCTTTCCCGGAAGCCCGACAGATTCCGGCGATTCCACTTTGTCACCGCCTACATGAAGATTCTTGATTGTAAAGTTCTCCACTCCATGAACCTCCGGGGACGGATGGCTGATAGGATTCACAAGATACACATTCTCAAGCACCACCTTCTTAATCAAGTGTTCATTGCTGTCGTCCGCAGTCAGCAGCAACCATTTGCTTGCCGGTGTCCAGAAAGAGCAGTTCTTAATGACAATCTCATCATAGGAAGGCACGGCAGGACATGCTCCGTTCTGAAATCGAATCATCCCTCCCGCTTTCTTGCCGGCCACCGAATGAAAATTGTTGAAATAATAGCTTTTGAGGGACACTCCTTTTTCGCTTGTCCATGATTTGGCGGGGCACAGATTGCTTCCGGCACGGATGCAATGGGCAGTACGCGTCCATCCCATCGCATTGTTCACACGGATATTTTCCGAATCGTCAGTGCTCCATTGGAGACGGTTGCCATTGTAGATGGCAGCTGCCGCAAAGATGTTTCTGATTTCCGCCGGATTGGCATCCGTGTTCTGCAAGTCTATCCATCTGTTTTCAAGATAAGTCCGCTGAGGAAATTCGTCCGACGGATTATAATGTCCGGTAGCGAAAGTGTCGTCATTACCGAGAGTGAGAGAACCGTTGACAGTGATGTTTCTGCCGCTCGAAAAGTTCAGTCCGTCAATCCATCCGTGGTTGTAAGGTGAAAGTCCTTTTATGTTGTTATAGACAATATTCTTGACACTGTGGGTCTCCCAGTTCCACTGCTGGCTGTCGCGCATGTAAGTGTCGTTGAAAGTGATGTTCTGCGATTTGAACACGACTACACCTCCCTGATGGGGAGTGTTGCGGGCATCCTTCCTGTCGGTGGCAAAAGTGAAGCAGCCCTGTGCGTCGTGCATACCGCGCCCCGAAATGGTCACATGGCTTGACCTCTTGACAAGGATGGCAGGCTCGTTAGCTTCCCTGCATTCTTTCAGACGGTTTACCATCAGTGCGTTCTCGTCGGTATATATGTAAAGCGGCTTTCCTCCTTTGTCCACATCGCCATTCCAGTCTATGATTCTCAGTCCCGACCACAAATAGACTCCCGGACCGATATACAGGGTGTTGAGTTCCGGAGTGTTCTTTATCTTTTCCAGAGCCGCCTGTAAGGCATCGGAACAGTCGTTACTGTTTCTTGCCCTTTTGTCGGGAAAAGCTACCGCCTTTTTATTATATGGCACGAACTTCCCCTCGTCATGCCTCCATGTAAAAATCCTATCGTCATTGAGACTTGCATCATCCACACTTCCGGCTGCCCGGCAGACGTCTCCCACACGGTCGGTGACGGGATGTGCATGAAGATAGTCTTCGGCAAAGGACTTGAAATCCAGTACGTGCTTATCCGAAAGGTTCGGTCTGTTCTCCTTCTTTTCCAGAGGGTCATTAATCAAGACAAGCTGCGGATTTAGGGCAGAAGCGTCCTGAGGGTCTCCGCTGTTGACAGCCACAATCGCATAAGGAAGTCTGTCGTCCATCCGGAAAGTGAGAGATTTCCGGTCTGCACCTATTTCTATTGCATCTTTAGGATAGAAAGGCACCGGATGGATAGTGACATTTTCAATATCCTCCCCCTCCTTCAGACGGATTTCTATTCTCGGGGTGAGGCTGTTGGAGGCAAAACGTGCCACATCGACGTTGTGTCCCTGATTTCCGAAGCCGGTGTTGTCATAGCACACAGCTGACACATCAGTGTTTTCAACCTTCACAGCGAACCGGGAAGACAGCACATCGCTTCTCACATGGGACGGATAGGCTCCTTCCGGACCGCGCTCTGCCACGACAAAAGGGGTATATGCGTGTACCGTCACCCGGCTTTCCGACTCACTCTCATTGAACAATAAGGTGCCGAATCCGGGCTGGTCACGGTCGAATCCTTCAGGCCTGATATGCTCCAACACTCTCTCCGTGTAGGGCATCTCCAGTTTCTTCCTGTCGTGATAATGATTGTATGCCATTTCAAACACGGGCATAAATCTTCCTCTTCCCTTGTCTGAAATTACAGACCATCCGCAATATTTTCCGGTGACGTCTTTCCGCTGAGAGAACGGAACATCTTCGCCGATGTTATACTTCGCCACGTATTCAAATCCTTTCATGAGCCGGTTGTCAAGTGCGCCGTAGAGGTCATCGCCCTGCTGCCATGCCATCTCGCAAACTGTCGCCATCGCTCCGATTCCGAGCATACAATGGGACTGGTCGCGCCCGCTCTCCTGAATCTGACCGGTGCGGCCGTCGATGTAATTCTCTATGGTGCCGTTGTCATTGCCGTGCAGATAGAAATCCACGGCTCTGTCATACATTTTCCGGTTGTCGAAGAGGATGGCGGAAGCCATATACGCTTTGGTGACAATCGGTCCCCAGTTGCCGTTTGTATATGCCTTACGGCGATAGAAAGTGTCCATGACGGGGATGAAGACATTCCGAAGCATGGCGGAAATTTCCTTGAACTGACTGTCGTTCATTCCTTCGTAGGTGTGGCGCAATATCTCAGCAGCATAAGCAATTTTCCAGCCTTCAAGACCCGCCAGCAGCGGAGCGTCGTTGGTGTCGGGAATCCTTTTCAGGATACGGGCATAGCCCAAAAGAATGTCGAGTGACTTCTCTGCATGTTTTTTATTGCCGGTCAAAGCCCACATCAAAGCGTTCTGATAGGCCGCGCTGAAGTCTTGTTCAAAAGATGATTTAGTATAACGAAATTCTCCATCTCTTGCTATCGTCTCAAACGGTCCGAAAGGCTGATAGTCGGCTTGTGAGCAATGATGATTTCTCAAAGCCACAAAAGAGTCGTATGCAGGATATTCTTTCTGGGCAATTTGACGCTGCATACGTTCTACGCTCCGGGGTGTGCTGATAATTCCCGGATGAATAAATTTACGTGCATGAGCAGAGAGTGCTCCACACACAGCCAGACAAAAGATACACAGTCTGCAAACCAAGTTTTTGTAATTAGCCATAGTTCTTATATTACAGTTAACGAATATTTATAGTATCATATACGGACACTATAACAAAAACACTTAAATGGCTTCCGAACTTTTGAGTGATTATGAATTAAAAGATTGTTCCAAGCACAACCCGGGCATGAATCGGTTGTGCTTGGAACACAGTCTATATCTATTTAATGCTTCAGTCGATTATCAGCATGGCATCGCCGTAGGTACCGAAATGATAGTCTTCCCTGAGAGCAGTGTTGTATGCCTCCATCACCACATCGTAGCCACCGAAAGCAGTGACGAGCATGAGCATCGTAGATAACGGCATCTGGAAATTGGCAATCAGAGCATCTGTCACAGTGAAATCGTAAGGCGGGAATATGAATTTGTTGGTCCAGCCTTCAAATTCCTTGATATGTCCGCCCGGACCGACAGCAGTCTCTATGGCTCTCAGCACGGTGGTGCCCACAGCACAGACCTTGTGTCCGCTGTCTTTGGTGGCATTCACAAGGTCGCAGGCTTCTTTCGTCACAAACATCTGTTCGCTGTCCGTCTTGTGCTTGGCAAGATCTTCCACATCTATGGAGCGGAAGTTTCCGAGACCGGCATGGAGGGTGATGAATGCCTGTTCCACACCTTTTATCTCCATACGCTTCATGAGTTCACGAGAGAAATGGAGTCCTGTTGCCGGTGCGGTCACAGCACCTTCATGCCGTGCGTATATAGTCTGGAAACGCTCCATGTCCTCCGGCTCAGCCGCACGTCTGCTGCGTACATCGTCCGGCAGCGGAGCCTCTCCCAAAGCAAACAGAGCCGCCTTAAATTCATCGTGCGGACCGTCGTACAGGAATCTCAATGTGCGTCCTCTTGAAGTCGTGTTGTCAATCACTTCGGCAACCATAGAATTGTCCTCACCGAAATACAATTTGTTTCCGATACGGATTTTTCTTGCCGGATCGACAAGCACGTCCCAGAGTCGAAGTTCCTCGTTCAGCTCACGAAGAAGGAACACTTCGATTCTTGCTCCGGTCTTCTCTTTATTTCCATAGAGACGTGCCGGAAAAACCTGTGTGTCATTGAATATGAAAGTATCTTTCTCATCGAAATATTCAAGTATGTCTTTAAATAGCCTGTGCTCTATTTCTCCTGTCTTCTTGTGAACCACCATGAGCCGCGCTTCGTCGCGGTGAGTAGGAGGGTACAATGAAATTTTTTCTTCAGGAAGCTTGAATTTGAATTGTGACAGTTTCATATCTATCTATATTTTTATTGTTTTGTTTTTTCTGAATCGCTTTTTATTCCTCTATATCTATGGCTTGTCCGGACAAGTAATCGGCAAACTCTTTCACATCAAGACAATTCTCTATCTTATAGTCGCCGATACGCGTGCGCACAAGATCGGTGAGATAGGCTCCTGAGCCGATGGCTTGCCCGATGTCGCGTGCCAGAGCACGTATGTAGGTTCCTTTGCTGCATACAACCCGTATTTTCACATTCTCGGGCGATTCATAGCCGATTATTTCAATCTCGTCAATGACGAGCGTCTTGGTTTTGAGACTGACGTCTTCACCTTTCCTTGCCAGTTCGTAGGCGCGTTTCCCATTGACCTTGACCGCAGAAAAGGCAGGAGGAACCTGCTCTATTGCCCCGACAAATTTCTTCAGCACATCTTCCAGCAGCTCTCTCGTGATGTGCGCTGTCGGGTAAGAAGCATCCTCTTCCGTCTCTTTGTCAAAACTGGGAGTTGTGGCTCCGAACTTCAATGTGGCTATGTATTCTTTCGTGTGCGCCTGCAATTCGTCGATTCTCTTTGTGGCTTTTCCCGTGCAGACAATCAGCACTCCTGTAGCAAGAGGGTCGAGCGTGCCGGCATGACCAACCTTCAGCTTCTTGATTGTCGGATTCACCTCTTTTAGTCTTCTAATCAGAATATTGCGCACGTATGACACAACATCAAAGGAAGTCCATGTATATGACTTGTTGAAACAGAATATCTCGCCTTTCAGTGGATTCATTATGGTTTCTATCTTTTATATTCTCAGCAGACTAACTGCCAGATGATGGTGGCACAGCCGACAATTGCACAATACATGGCAAAATAAATAAGCTTGCCCTTCTTGACGATATTTATCATAAGTTTACATGCAATGCAACCCGTGATGAATGCTGCTAAGAAACCTGTCAGCAATACTCCCACGGATATACCGTTCATCACGGTCTCCATGCCCTCTTTGGCAGCCTTCATGATGTCGAGAAGAGCTTCGCCGAGTATCGGCGGAATGACCATGAGGAAGGAGAACTGCGCCAATTTTTCCTTATTATTTCCGAGAAGAAGACCGGTACCAATGGTGGAACCGGAACGAGACAATCCCGGAAGAACAGCTATCGCCTGGGCTATTCCTATGATAAACGCATCGAGCATGGTGATATGCTTCTTGGTACGCGGACGCGAAAAATAGGAGAATGAAAGCAGTGCCGCCGTGATGAGCAGGCATACACCCACGACCATGAGACTTTTGAAATAGTCATCGATGGCATCCTTGAAGTAGAGTCCCACCATTCCAATCGGAATCATCGAAACAATGATGTTGAGCATGTAGTTCTGCTCTTCATTCAATGCACGTATTCCATACGGGCTATGCTTAACACTACTGCCGAACTTGAAAAGTCCCTTGAACAGCCATTCTATTTCTTTCCACAGTATGACCAGCGTACTCAACACCGTAGCCACATGTACGGCAATGGTGAAAGCCATGATTTCCTCCGGATTTTCCACACCGAGAAGTTTGGCGGCAAGAGCAAGATGACCGCTGCTGCTGACCGGCAGATATTCTGTCAGTCCCTGAAAAATGCCCATTAGGAGGGCTTGTAACCAATCCATCGTTATGCCTCCTCTTCTTCTTTCGGTTCTGCTGACTCAAAATAGCGTATCTCACGATGTCCCGGCTTCCACACAACGGCTGCAACCACGAAAATGAATCCGAAGAGACAGGTCATAGGTGCCACCTTTATACGTGTGTTGCTGAAAATTTCCGGGTTAAAAGCTTCTTCCGTTGTTCCATCTCCGGACATTAATATGAATCCGGAAACAACAATAAGCATACCCACTACAAGCAGTATGTAGTTGATTTTACCAAAAGCGAAATTAGAATTATCCATATTGTGTTTAGTTTGTTATCTTGCTTTTACTTATACATAATAGAGTTCATTGCTGTTCATCCTCAGAAACTTATTGAGCGAAAAGTATGTGCAGATGAAAGTGATGATAAGTCCGAACAACAGCACGGATGCGGACACCACCCCTATCACATTTGTATTTATGACAGTGTTTATTTCCGGCTCATAGTTTTGCAGACAGTTGAGACCAGCGAAAATGATCCCATCGGCCGCCACGGAAGATATTATGGCAAGAAAAAACGCATCCCTAAGGAAAGGACGACGTATGAATCCCCACTTCGCACCGACCAGCTTCATGGTGTTGATGATGAAACGGTGGGAAAAAATGGACATTCTCACCGTATTGTGTATCAAAGCGAAGGAAATATAAGTGAAAAGAGCCGCAATGACCAGCAGTATGATGCTTGCCTTACCGATGTTTCGGTTCACAGAGTCGATAAGTTCCTTCTGGTAAATGATGTCAACGATTCTGGAGTCGTTCTTCAGCTCACTCACAATCACAGCCATGCTGTCTCGGTCCGAATAGTCCGCATTGATGTTAATTTCAAAAGAGGCCGTAAAAGGGTTGTATCCGAGAAACTCCATCGGGTCTGTGCCCATAGCCTTGCATTCTTCTTCTATCGCCTGCTCCTTTGATATGTATTCAATGTTTTTGATATATGGCTTGCTTGCAATCTCCTTCTCCATCCCGGCTATTTCATTGCCGTCCATGTCGTCAGACAACAAAATACTCACGTTGATGTTCTCACGCATATATACTGAAAGATTACGCGCTGTAAAAACAAACAGTACAATCGTACCAAGAAGCACAAGCACAAGTGTGGTGCTTATACATGAAGTGGTAAATTGCGTATTCAGCAGCCAAGACCTTTTATATCTTTTTGCCATATATGAATAGTGAATTAATATGCGAACTTGCAAAACGCAAGTAATATGCCATGATAATCTATTTAAGTCACAAAAGTACGGATTTTATCTGTAACAAACGAATAAAAGGAAATAAATGGCTATCCGGAGTTTAAATTTATCGGACATCACCATTTTATAAATCCAAATTGATTACAGTTTCATACTATCTTTATAATTATCAAAAAGGCACAAATTCACGAAATAATCATATCACATATCTACTTTTTCACTCCTCTCTGTATATAAAAAAAGCGGCATTTTACATGATGCACATCAATATTTCCGCTAAAAGTCATAACTTCGTCAGAAAGTTAGTAACTTTGCGGCGCAAAACATTACGAGCCATAAACTTGAAACAGGAATGAGAGTTGTAATCATAAATACTTCTGAAAGAATAGGCGGAGCGGCTATCGCAGCAAACAGGCTCATGGAAGCGTTGAAGAACAACGGGATAAAAGCCAAGATGCTGGTGCGCGACAAGCAGACGGAACAAATGACTGTGGTACCTATCGGAGGCAACTGGATGCTTCCGGTAAAGTTCGTATGGGAACGCATCGTCATATTTATTGCCAACAGATTCAAGAAGCACAACCTTTTTCAAGTCGATATAGCCAACACCGGCACCGACATCACTTCCATGCCGGAGTTTCAGCAAGCCGATGTCATCCATCTGCATTGGGTGAACCAAGGATTCATGTCGCTCTCCGACATCGAGAAAATCATACGTTCCGGAAAGCCCATTGTCATCACCATGCACGACATGTGGTACTTCACCGGCATCTGTCATTACTCCGGGAGCTGCGACAAATACCATAACGAATGCAATCACTGCCCTCTGCTGACCAAAGGCGGATTCGGCAAAGACCTCGCCTCAAAAGTGTTCAAGAGGAAACTCAAGATATACAGTGAGGCAAAGATTACGTTCATTGGTTGCAGCCGCTGGATTTCCGCGCTTGCAGAACAAGGACGGCTGACAAACGGACAGGTGGTGATGAACATTCCGAATGCAATCAACACCAATGTGTTCCACCCTAAGGACAAGGCGGAAGCGCGCCGTATATGCCATCTTCCGGAAGACAAGAAACTGGTGCTTTTCGGTTCGCAACGCATCACGGACGAGCGCAAAGGCTTCAAATATCTGGTGGACGCCTGCAATCTCATCAAATCCAACAATCCGGAACTTGCGGAGCGTATATGTCTTGTGGTGGTCGGCGCAGACTCGGAGAAGGTGCGCAGCCAGATACCGTTCCCCGTATATCCTGTCAGCTACGTGAGCGACGAGGAGTATATGGTCAATCTCTATAATGCCGTTGACATATATGTCACTCCTTCGCTTCAAGACAATCTGCCGAACACCATTGTCGAAGCCATGTCGTGCGGAGTACCGTGCGTGGGATTCAACGTAGGCGGCATACCGGAAATAATAGACCACCTCCACAACGGATATGTGGCAGAATATTGCAATGCCGACGATTTCGCCAACGGCATACGATGGACACTCGACAGCAGCAACTACGACAGCCTGTGCGACATTGCACGGAGAAAAGCCGTAAGCACGTATTCGGAGAATCATGTGGCGCGCCTATATACCAATGTCTATAACAAAGTGGTCAACAAATAAGTCATGCTCGATTTAGAACATAAACCTTTGATAACAATTGCTACTGTGACCTACAATGCGGAAGCCGTGCTTGAACAGACGTTGCGCAGTGTGGAGGAACAGACCTTCAATGATGTGGAGCATATCATTATAGACGGGGCTTCCTCGGATGGAACTCTCGCCCTGTCGCAGACATACAAGGACAGGAACGAAGGAAGGAGAATTGTCATCATCAGCGAACCGGACAACGGACTCTATGATGCCATGAACAAAGCCATAGACATGGCCACAGGAAAATACATCTGTTTTCTAAATGCCGGAGACAAACTGCACAGTCCGGAAACGCTTGAACATGTTGCCACATCGGCACTGAGCAAATGCCGGTGCGGAGCCAATGCGGACTGCGACGTCATGGGATGCCGCAGTCTCGGTGCAACGGAATGTACATGCGTCGGCATAATATATGGCGACACGGACATTGTGGATGAGAACGGAAACCGGCTGAGAAGTCGTCGGCTGTCACCTCCGGAAAAGCTGACGTGGAAGTCTTTTCGCAACGGAATGCTTGTATGCCATCAAGCTTTCTATGCAAACACTGCCATCGTGGAGAAATATAACACTCAGTATCGCTTCTCGGCTGACTTCGACTGGTGCATACGTGCCATGAAGAATGCCCAGAAACGGGGGATGTGCTTCGTGAACACAAAAAAAGTGCTTGCCGACTATCTTTCGGAAGGTATGACCACAGCCAACCACAAAGCTTCGCTCAAGGAACGGTTCAATATAATGGTCAGTCACTATGGGCTTCTGACTACAGTTTTTCAGCATCTATGGTTCGTGGCGAGAGTCGTAATCAAGAAATAAAGAAGCCATTTTTTAAGTACATCCACCTAAGCAAAAAATCTGCAAAGTATATATCACACAAGAAAGCTACAAGGCTATTTCCACGGATACATCCGCAAAAATAACCTTGTAGCCTTTTTTTATCTCGCCGTCTTACCTTCTTCTCCTCTTCTTTCCTCCGTTCTTTTTTCCTTTTTTCTTCTTGCCCTGCTCAGCAAAGCTTGTTATAAACGGATTCTTGTCCGGCAAATCGGAAGAAAGTTTCTTGACAAATTCAAAATCAAGCTGCTTACGATAAAGATTTGCTCCCGCCACTTTTATGCGCAGAGAATCACCGATAGAGAACCTTTGGTGAGTATTACGTCCTACCAGACAGTAGTTCCTCTCATCAAAGTCAAAGACTTCGTTGCCGAGGAAACGCACCGCAATAAGTCCTTCGCACTTGTTTTCATTGATTTCAGCATAGACTCCGAATTCTGTGACTCCGCTGACTGTCGCGTCAAACTCCTGTCCAATCTTGTCGGACATGAACTCAACTTGCTTGTACTTAATACTTGCGCGCTCGGCACTTGAAGCAAGCTGCTCCATGTCACTACTATGTTCGCATAAAGCTTCGTACTTTTTCTGGCTCGCACTCTTCTCGCCTTTGGCATAAGCAGTAAGCAGACGATGAACCATAAGGTCCGGGTAACGACGTATAGGAGAAGTGAAATGTGTATAGAAATCAAACGCAAGTCCGTAATGTCCAATATTGAAAGTACTGTAACGCGCCTTCATCATAGCCCTCAGCGATACATTCTCCACGAGTCCCTGCATCTTCTTTCCCTTGACATCAGAAAGAAGTTTGTTGATGCTCTTTGCCACTTCCACTTTAGTTCCTTGAGTACGTAGGCTATACCCGAAACGAGTTACAAACTGGCAAAGGTTCTCCAGTTTGTTAGGGTCGGGCATGTCATGAATACGGTAAGGCAGTGTCTTTGCTTTCGCATCGCCTTTCTTCACCTTTCCTACACTCTCAGCCACAGTCCTGTTTGCCAGCAACATAAACTCCTTTATAAGCTTATTGGCATCCTTGGCCTGTTTGAAATAGACGCTTACGGGTTTTCCTTTGTCGTCAATTTCAAAACGCACTTCCGCGCGATCAAAGTTAATCGCTCCGTTCTTGAATCTGTCCGCTCTAAGACGGTGCGCAAGGCGGTTAAGCACAATGAGTTCATTGCAGTACTCTCCCTTACGCTTCTCTTCCGGAACCGGTTCTACCGGAACATCCTTGTCCTTTCGCAACTTGTAGTCCTCCGGAAAAGCCTCTCCGTTTTGTTCAAGAATTTCCTGCACCTCCTCATACACAAATCGGCGGTTACTCTTTATCACGGTATGCGCTATGTGGAAAGCTTTGACCTCAGCCTCATCGTTCAAATCGAAAATGACGGAATAAGTCAATTTCTCTTCATCTGGACGCAGTGAACAGATGAAATTGCACAGACGTTCAGGCAGCATCGGCACGGTACGGTCAACAAGATAGACGGAAGTGGCTCTCCGCTGCGCCTCTTGGTTTATGACCGAACCTTCCTTCACATAATGAGAAACATCCGCAATGTGTACTCCCACCTCCCAAAGTCCGTTATCCTTCTTGCGTATAGACAAAGCGTCATCAAAATCCTTGGCATCTCTCGGGTCGATAGTGAACGTGGTCACATCGCGGAAGTCTTCACGCTTCGCAATTTCTTCCGGTGTAATCTCCGCGTTGATATATTCGGCTGCCTTCTCCACCTCCTCCGGATAAGAATAAGGTAGTCCGAACTCAGCAAGAATGGCATGCATCTCTGTTTCATTCTCACCCATCTTTCCTATAATCTCAACCACTTCGCCAACAGGATTGCGTGAATTTTCAGACCACTCTACCACACGGACAATCACTTTGTCGTCAGCTTTGGCACCTTTTGTC
This sequence comes from Prevotellaceae bacterium, assembly GCA_021204165.1. Lineage (GTDB taxonomy): Bacteria > Bacteroidota > Bacteroidia > Bacteroidales > Bacteroidaceae > RGIG8745. Next base: position 8,960 of record JAJPZU010000127.1, on the reverse strand, counting down.
TTATTTAAAGGAATGAGTATGTCGGCAGGCAGATTGCTGTTAGGAGAAACAAAGAAAGCGATGGAGTCCTGCAATTGCAAGGTGCCAACGTATGGTTTGTCACTTCTCTTTACAATCTCCACAATTTCTCTCCTCAGTTTACTGGAACCTCTCCTCTTTGCATGAAGACTCACCTTCACAACATCTTCAGGCAAAGCACGGTGAATATCTTCATCATAAATCCTTATGCCCACACCGTCTGCCGTATCCACAAAATTATGTCCGTTAGATGTACGATGGAACACACCTTCCATAATTCTCGACATCTTCTTGTTCAGGAAAAATTCTCCGTCTTCGTTTCTCGCAATAAATCCATCCTCAAGCAACTCGTTCAGCACATCCACACACAACATCTTCTGCGGATGTGTCGTCAATTTAAGATTACGGAAAAAGCTTCTAAGTGTAAACACTTTGTCAGGATGAAGCTGCAAATATTCGGAAACAATTGTTGACAGTTCTTTTTTTGTAATTCTCGGAACTGCTTTTTTCTTTGATTTTGTCATAATTCACTTTTTTAGAAGACACTCCGCCGTCTTGCGAAGTATCTTTATTATTATTTAGCTAACTAAGATATGCAAATAAAGGCATAAAAGTTATTTCAAAGTCGTTAAAATATCCGAAAACGAGTGAAATGTATTAACTTTGCCCACACATCAGCCATAAATTGCCGAATACAACAAGCAAAAAAGGCTGAAAAAAGAAAGAAATACCCGGACTACGGAATTACACATTTTTCAGAATGGAACAAACGAAAATACTTATTACCGGCGCAAGCGGCTTCATTGGCAGTTTTCTGTGCGAAGAAGCATTGCGGCGGCGCATGAGCACATGGGCAGGTATGCGCTACGGTTCAAGTCGCCGATGGCTTCAAAGCGAATGGCTCAAGTTTGCCACTTTAGACATGAGCAAGCCCGACATATTGGAACAGCAGCTGCAAAGTTTCAAAGACAAATACGGCAAATGGGACATCATCATCCACGCAGCGGGAGCCACCAAATGTCTGCACAAAGAAGATTTTGACCGAACAAACTACGGTTGCACCCGCAATCTTGTGGACGCTCTAATCAAGCTCGACATGGTTCCGGAACAATTCATCTACATAAGCAGCCTGAGCGTGATGGGACCGATACGCGAGAAGAAAGTACACCCGCATACCGTACAGCTCCCTCTCGATGCCGAACCGGAATGCGATTTTATCAAGAATTATACCGTCAGGAACTCTGTTTATGAAGCCATAAACGAACATGATATTCCACAGCCCAACACTGCATACGGCGAAAGCAAAATCAAAAGCGAAGAATATCTCAAAAGCCTTGGCAATGATTTTCCTGTCGTCATCTTCCGTCCCACCGGCGTGTATGGTCCGCGCGAGCGCGACTACTTCCTTGCGGCAAAAAGCATTGCGTCGCACATAGACTTTTCCGTGGGATATAAACCGCAGGAGATTACCTTCGTGTATGTGCGCGATCTCGTGGGCGCAGTATTCGCTGCCATAGACCGGAGAATAAAAAACCGCACTTACTCTGTCAGCGACGGATATGTCTATACCAGCAGAGCCTTCAGCAAACTCGTACAACGTGAACTGAAAATAGGATTTCTCCTCCACATCAAAGCCCCGTTGTTTGTGCTACGAGCCGTATCAGCCATAGCCGAAATGTATTCCCGGCTCACCGGCAAGGCTTCCACTCTGAATAATGACAAATATAAAATAATGAAACAGCGCAACTGGAACTGCGAAATATCTCCTATGATACATGAACTCGGATATATCCCACAATGGAATCTGGAAAGAGGCATAGAAGAAACTATTAATTGGTACAAGAAAGAAAAATGGATTTAAAAGGACTTATAAGAAATTTCAAGAAAGGACTGTCAGGACTGTTCGGTGCAGAATGCGTCTTACTCGTATACATGGGTATCACAGGTATATTAATGATTTTCGTATGGGACAATCTTAATTATCCGAAGAGTATGGTTCTACTCAGAGCAGGATTGGTGGCATATATCTTTGTAGCCAAATACGTATATGAGATAATTCCTAACAAACTGACGACCGCCGCAAGAACCATCTTTATCATGTTTACACTTATCACATGGTATCCGGAGACTTACGACTTTTGCAGAATATTTCCCTATCTCGACCATATCTTCGCCCAAGCCGACCAAGTGCTGTTCGGATGCCAGCCTTCACTGGAATTTGTAAAAGCCGTGAACTCCACGTTCTGGTATGAAGCATTCAACCTCGGATATTATTCATACTATTATCTGATGGTAATCATGGTACTGTATTATTTTTTCTTCAAGTTCTCAGACTTTGGAAAAGCCGTCTATATATTCTTCGGCTCATTCTTCATCTATTATCTTATATATGACCTTCTGCCTGTAGCCGGACCACAGTTTTATTTTCAGGCAATAGGTGTGGAAGCCGCTGAAAAGGGTGTGTTTGAAAACATATACCATTACTTCCAGCTACATCATGACATGCTCCCGACAGAGACACGCGGCATATTCAGCGAACTTGTGAAAAAAGCACAGGAAGTGGGTGAATGTCCGACAGCCGCCTTTCCAAGTAGCCATGTGGGAATGAGCACCGTCACCATGCTGCTCATGTACAGAGCCAACCGCACAATCTTTTGGGTGATGTTCCCTCTGTACGTGCTCCTATGCTGCTCAACCGTATATATTCAGGCACATTATCTGGTAGATAGTATAGCAGGTCTCATAACCGCACTCCTGTTCTTCTACATAGGAAACAAGTCGTATACACCGCTCAAGAAAAAACTGAAGTGGGTGATGTAGCAACAGATTAAAAGAATTAAAAGAACTAAAAAAGCCGTATTTGACCGATAAAGCAAGTCAGATACGGCTTTTTTAATTCTTTAGTTATAATAGGTACAACATGCCTATAACTTCAGAAGACAAGAGATACTCCGTTTCAACACATCCTCTCCTTCTTTAGTAAAAGTTATCTTCCTTTCACTATTTTCTTTATGTCATTCAGTTTGTTCAGTGCTTCGATAGGAATAAGATTGTTCACATCCAGATTCAATATCTCATCCCGAATCTGGCAGAGCACAGGATCGTCAAGCTGAAAGAAGCTCAACTGTGTTCCGCTCGGAACGGAAATATTTTCCGTGACAGGACGGGAGATTCCATCGCCACTGTTATTCTTTTCCAACTCTTTCAAGACTTGCTCTGCACGACGTACCACAGAAGGCGACATGCCCGCAATCTTCGCCACATGAATACCGAATGAATGCTCACTTCCTCCCGGTTGCAGCTTGCGCATGAATATCACCTTTCCGTCCATTTCTTTCACCGACACATTGAAATTCTTCACCCTGCAAAGCGACTTTTCCATTTCGTTCAGCTCGTGGTAATGAGTGGCAAACAATGTCCGCGCATGTCCTTTCGGATTGTCATGTATATATTCCACAATCGACCAAGCAATTGAGATTCCGTCGTAGGTGGACGTTCCGCGCCCCAAATCATCGAACAAGACAAGTGAACGCTGAGAAAGGCTGTTAAGAATGCTCACCGCCTCATTCATTTCCACCATGAACGTCGATTCACCGACAGAAATGTTATCGCTAACTCCCACTCTTGTGAAAATCTTGTCCGTCATGCCTATACGGGCACTTTCGGCAGGAACAAAAGAGCCTATCTGTGCCATAAGCGTGATGAGTGCCGTCTGACGCAGCAATGCCGACTTACCCGCCATGTTAGGTCCCGTGAGGATGATAATCTGCTGACTCTCGCTGTCAAGAAACAAATCATTCGCCACATACTCCTCGCCTAAAGGCATCTGACGCTCTATCACAGGGTGCCTTCCCTGCTTTATGTCTATCACAAGACTGTCATCCACCACCGGACGTATATACTTATACTCCTGTGCCGCCATAGCGAAAGAAAGCAGACAATCGAGATGAACTATATATACGGCGTCAATCTGGATGGTTGAGATATAATCCGCCGCATAAACGACAAGCTCAGAGAATATCCTGCTCTCAAGCGACAAAATCTTCTCTTCCGCTCCCAGAATCTTCTCCTCATATTCTTTCAGCTCCTGAGTGATATATCGTTCCGCATTGACCAGCGTCTGCTTCCTTATCCAGTTTTCAGGCACACTGTCCTTGAATGTATTCCTCACTTCAATGTAATATCCGAATACATTGTTGAAACCAATCTTCAGACTCGATATGCCCGTTGTTTCTATTTCACGCTTCTGTATCTGCAACAGATAATCTTTGCCGGAATAGGCAATCTTGCGAAGTTCGTCAAGTTCCTCACAGACACCCTCAGCTATCACCCCGCCTTTATTGATAAGAAACGGAGGGTCATTGTTTATTTCACGTTCAATCCTGTCTCTGAGTTCGGCACATACATCAAGTTTCATACCTATGTTGCGCAGACTCTCGCTGTCCGCCTGCATACAATGGTTCTTTATAGGTTCTATAGCTTGAAGAGCCACTTTCAGCTGCACCATTTCGCGTGGCGACACGCGTCCTACCGCCACTTTGGAACTGATTCTTTCAAGGTCGCCGATGCGATGGAGCTGTTCCGTCACCATATTCCTGAACCGGGGTTCCTTGAAGAAATAGTCAACCACATCCTGCCTTTCCTCTATCTGCCTGATGTATTTCAGAGAAAACACAATCCATCTTCGGAGCATACGTCCTCCCATCGGACTGACAGTCTTGTCAATGACTCCAAGCAGACTGTTTCCGCCTTCGTTCATAGAACTGAGAAGTTCAAGACTGCGTATAGTGAATTTGTCCAGACGGACATATTTGTTTTCCTCCACACGCGAAATGGTGTGTATGTGTCCAATCTGTGTGTGCTGCGTCTGTTCCAGATAGAAAAGGATGGCTCCGGCAGCGACAATGCCGTTCTTCAGATGATCAATGCCGAATCCTTTCAGATTCTTCGTACCGAAGTGGGCAAGCAGTTTATTGCGTGCCGTATCTTCCGTGAAGATCCAGTCGTCAAGTTCGTATGTAAAGAATTTGCCGCCGAAATTGCCTTCAAACATGGGTTTTCTGCCACGTTCATAAAGCACCTCCTTCGGGGAAAGATTGGTAAGCAACTTATCTACATAGTCCGCAGTTCCCTCTGCCGTAAGAAACTCTCCGGTCGAAATATCAAGCATCACCACTCCATAAGCCGACTTTCCGAAATGGATGGCAGCAAGGAAATTGTTTTCCTTGTTGTTCAACACATTGTCATTCATGGAAACACCCGGAGTGACAAGTTCCGTGATACCACGCTTCACAAGCTTCTTTGTCAGCTTGGGTCTTCAAGCTGATCACATATAGCCACACGCTTTCCCGCCCTTACCAGTTTCGGCAGATAAGTGTCGAGCGCATGATGAGGGAAACCCGCCATAGCCGTGGCATCTTCTTTTTTTCCTGCACCGCCGCTTCGTTTGGTAAGTGTTATCCCGAGAATTTCAGAGGCTATCACAGCATTTTCGGCATAAGTTTCATAGAAGTCACCACAACGAAACAAGAGCAATGCATCAGGATGTTTAGCCTTGAAGTCATAGAACTGCTTCATCATAGGTGTCACTTCGTCCTTCTTTGCCATATATAACTACTTATTTTTTATAAAAAGTTTTAGTGAAAAATAATATTTTATCAAGCAAAGGTACAACAAAAAAATGTGAAGGAAGAACAAGAAAGTATTTTAAAACAGCTTCTCAACCGATACAAAGTTTTTTTTGCAAATTCCCATATCACAATGCCCGCCGTAGTAGCCACATTCAATGAATGCTTGGTGCCGAACTGGGGAATCTCCAGACAGCCGTCGCTCATATCCACAATCTCCTGCTTCACACCTTTCACTTCATTGCCCATCACGATGGCATATTTTCTGTCCTTTTCCACTTGCATGTCCTGCAACAGCGTGCTGCCCTCCACCTGTTCCACCGACAACACAGTGAACCCGTTCATGCGGAGATTCTCTATCGCCTCGCGAGTGGTCGGAAAATAATGCCATTCCACCGTGTCCTCCGCTCCGAGAGCCGTCTTGTGTATCTCCGGATGAGGAGGAACCGCCGTGATACCGCAAAGATAGATTCCCGCCACACGGAAAGCATCTGCCGTGCGAAATACGGAACCGACATTGTACATGCTCCTCACTTCATCCATCACTACCACCAGCGGCATCTTGTCGCTTCTCCTAAATTCCTCCGCACTCATGCGGTTCATTTCCGTAATCTTTAGTTTTCTCATTCTATACTCTACATATTAGGCATTACTGTCTGAAATATTTTCAATCCAAAGCTCGGTACAATCGCCATGACATAATCGAACACATCTGCCTGAAGATTCTCATATTGTACCCATTCCTTGTTTGCAGAAAAGAAATACAGCTCCAGAGGTATTCCCTGAGGAGTTGGGTCGAGGTGGTGCACCATGAACGTCATGTCGGTGTTGATAAGCCTGTTATTTTCCAGATACTTCACCAAATGTCGTCGCAGCATGGTCAGATTGGTCAGTTTGTCGCAGTTCTCCTCCTCCTTTATCAAACCCTCCTTGCGATATTTATTCTTCTCTTCCGGAGAAAGAAAATACACAGTGTTCATATCTATGTTGACAGAACGGCTGACGCGCCTTCCGTCGCTTTCCACCATTCCCCGCCAGTTTTCGAATGTCTCGCTCACGAATATATAAGGTGGAATGGTGGATATGGTGTTGTCCCAATTCCTCACTTTCACAGTGGTGAGGTTCACTTCAAACACCACACCGTTCACTCCGTGCTTGCTCATCTTTATCCAATCTCCCGGACGAAGCATGTCATTCGCCGACAGCTGCACCCCCGACACCAATCCCACAATGGTGTCCTTGAAGACAAGCATCAGCACCGTCGCCGCAGCACCGAGTCCGACAAACAGTTCCAACGGCGACTTTCCGATGAGCACACTGAATATGAATATGACCCCGACAAAGATGATGAGCACCTGCATTATCTGGTATATTCCCTTGAGCGGTCTGGTATGCGACACATTCTTCTTCTCGCTTATCAGATACAGCGAACCTATAAAACTGGTCACCAGCCTGAGCGATGAAGCTATGATGTATATCTCGCAAATCTTCATCAAGAATGATAATACCACCGGTGTGTCGATAAATGCAAACGGAAGCAGCATGTATGTCACAATCGAAGACACTATGTGACAAAAATTATTCAACACCTTATCGTTGAAAAGCAGGTCATCCCAAGACACTTCCGTCTTCGATACAACCACTTTGATTGCAGGTACAATGACTTTCCGACAAAGCAAATCCGCCAGCCATGCAAATAAAATGATGGCAAGAATCCATATCACTCTATGAACAAAACTCATGTTTACTTCCAAAAGACCCGTGTCGGCAAGAAAATCCGGAATATATTCTCTTAACATATTATTAAACAATTATATGATGTGGTTATACATTTACAGTACGAGATACGTGTACTGCCACTTGTCTTGTGCTGTCATGATGATGTATTTATTGACAACAGTTATACAAAGATAGTGCTTTTGACCGATATTCGGAGTAATCACACCGGGATTTTCTTGCATGATAAAGTGTATTTTCCACACATATATAAACAAAACTGAATGGTCATAATCCACAAGGTTGATGATAAACACGTATTTTTGTTTATAAAATGTTTATATGTATGTTCAAAAGATAAACAATGAACACGAATAATAATTTTCATATAATTAAAATACAGATATTTAATTAGTTATAAACCATTGTTGAAAGTGTACGTAAAAAATTTGTTATATCATGCGTTGAAAACTGTGTGAACTACTATTTATAAACAGTATTTTCACACTCTTATAAACATGTTTTGCGCATGAAAAAATGATATTATTCACATAAATGAACAGTATGTTTTCAACAAAATATAAACAGAAGGCAACCGGAAAAATCTTTCTGAAATATTTTATAAAATACAGTTAAGTTCAATTCTTTTTTCAGTCGTGCTAAAGTCAATAAATGACTCCCATAAAAAAATTTTCGACATCGCTTTTTTGAGGGGTGTTCTATTTTGACAAAACGACAGGTATTTAGGCTGTTTTGATTTCTTTTTTTTACTGATTTTACATATTTATGCTGTCTTTTTGATTTTTTCAAATGTTAAAATTCCAAGCCCTCTGGCACGCGTCAAAATGAGGCGCGCCGAACTTTTATCGGAAGTAGGGCATTCTACGCGCATTTTTTGAGAGCCTTTTTGATTGTGAAATAATGTTATGATTTTGGGTGATTTGTTTGCATTTATTATACTTTGGTGTGGTCTTCCCGAATTTTTACCGCAGTGTTTTTAAATTTTCACCGCGGTGAAAATTTTTGCACACCGCGGTGTTATTTTTTTCACACCGCGGTGAAGTTTTAAAATCACCGCGGTGAAAATAAAAAAACACCGAATTTCGGGTAAAAAAACGACATTGTCCGGATGAAATGTTAAGAAGTGTGTAATTAGCTGTTTCAGAAGTGCGTCTAAACAAAAACTAAAAAGTAAGTGGTTTCAGGGTGGTGTTTGGGGTTGTAAATAGCAAATTTGGTTGTAATCTATTGGTAGTCAATGAATTGCTAAAATACTCTTATTTATCGAAAATTTGCGTCCGGCGCGATTTTTTGAGCGATTTTGCAAGTTTTGTATTTTGTTGATTATCAATAAGTTATATCAAAGTTGAATTTTTCGTCTCTTCGCCCTCGGCAAAAAAAACAGCTTCAAATGTTAAATTTTCATTTTGGGCAAAAATATCATTTTATTATTTCAAAAAGTGGTGTTTTGGGGGTGTATTCGACAGACTCAACATGTATATTTAGCAGGGTGTTCTTGACAAATTCCTCATGTATATTTGGTAGGTGTTTTCGACAGACTCCTCCGTCGCTACGCGCCACCTCCCCTAACTTAGGGGA
>JAJPZU010000019.1 GCA_021204165.1 Prevotellaceae bacterium | reverse complement strand
AACGGCATTGTCCGGATGAAATGTTAAGAAGTGTATAATCAGCTGTTTCGGAAGTGTGTCTGAACAAAAACTGAAAGACGAGTGGTTTCAGGGCGGTGTTTGGGCATGAAAACGGCAGATTTAGCTATAACGCATTAATAGTCAGTAGATTACTAAAACCGCCTGATTTTTCAAAAAAATGCGTCCGGCGCGTTTTTTTGAGCGATTTTTATAAAATTGCAATCTGTTGATTATTAATGAGTTATTCCAAAGTCGAAAATTCTCTCTCTTCACTCTCGGCAAAAAACGACTTCAAATGTTAAATTTTCATTTTGGGCGAAAATATCATTTTGTCAATTTGAAACATAACATTTTTATATGTTTTTCATTGTTCATACGGAGGTATTCAGCTACCATGTAAACTTCTATGACTATTGTAAAAATGAACATTATTTAAAGTGTTATGGGAAAAATAATAAAAAAGGTCTTGAAAATTTGGATTATTAAAGTTAAAGAGGCTATATTTGCTAAACTAAAAAGACAAAATTACAATAACTGCCTTAAACTAATTTAAATAAAAGGTCATGAGTCAAAAAAGAGTTTACACTTTCGGCAATGGACAAGCTGAAGGTAATGCCAAGATGAGAGAAGAACTTGGCGGTAAGGGTGCAAACCTTGCAGAGATGAACCTTATTGGAGTCCCTGTTCCTCCCGGTTTCACTATCACTACTGACGTGTGCAATGAATACTACACTGTCGGTCAGGACAAAATCGTAGAACTTCTGCAAGACGAAGTGAATGCAGCAGTAGCACATATCGAATCATTGATGAACAGTAAATTCGGAGACGTCAACAACCCGTTGTTGGTTTCTGTACGTTCCGGAGCACGTGCATCAATGCCGGGTATGATGGATACTATTCTGAACCTCGGTCTTAATGACAAGGTGGCAGAAGGTATGGCGCAGAAGACAAACAATCCTCATTTCGTATATGATTCATATCGCCGCTTTGTGCAGATGTATGGTGATGTGGTTCTCGGAATGAAGCCGGTGAACAAAGAAGACATTGACCCGTTTGAGAAGATTATCGACGAGGTTAAGGAAATCCGCGGAATCAAGCTTGACAAGGATCTTTCTGTTGATGAGCTGAAAGACCTTGTTGTACGCTTCAAGAAAGCCATCAAGGAGCAGACTGGAAGCGATTTCCCTGATGACCCAATGGAGCAGCTTTGGGGAGCTATCTGTGCTGTGTTCCGCAGCTGGATGAACGAGCGTGCTATCCTTTATCGTAAGATGGAAGGTATTCCTGACGAATGGGGTACTGCTGTCAGCGTTATGGCTATGGTGTTCGGTAACATGGGCGAGACATCTGCAACGGGTGTTTGCTTCAGCCGTGATGCAGGTAACGGTGAGAACCTTTTCAACGGAGAGTATCTCGTTAATGCTCAGGGAGAAGACGTGGTTGCAGGTATCCGTACTCCGCAGCAGATTACAAAGATTGGTAGCCAGCGTTGGGCTGAGCGTGCCGGCATTTCTGAAGAGGAGCGTGCTGCCAAATATCCTTCAATGGAAGAGGCTATGCCTGAAATCTATGCAGAACTTAATGCTATTCAGGAAAAGCTTGAAAACCATTATCGTGATATGCAGGACATGGAGTTCACCGTTCAGGAAGGTAAGCTGTGGTTCCTCCAGACACGTAACGGAAAGCGTACAGGTGCTGCAATGGTGAAGATTGCTATGGACTTGGTACGTGAGGGGCTTATCGACGAGAAGACAGCTCTTCTCCGTTGTGAGCCGCAGAAGCTTGATGAACTTCTTCATCCGGTATTCGACAAGGAGGCTTTGAAGAAGGCAAAAGTGATTACTCAGGGACTTCCTGCTTCTCCGGGTGCAGCTTGTGGTCAGATTGTGTTCCACGCTGACGATGCTCAGGCTTGGCACAAGGACGGACACAAGGTCGTGATGGTTCGTATCGAGACTTCTCCTGAAGACCTTGCTGGTATGGCAAGTGCTGAAGGTATCCTCACTGCTCGCGGTGGTATGACTTCTCATGCAGCTGTTGTGGCACGTGGTATGGGTAAGTGCTGTGTTTCCGGTGCAGGTGCCATCAATGTTGACTACAAGGCTAAGACTGTAGAGATTGAAGGTGTTGTATATAAGGAGGGTGACTATATTTCACTCAACGGTACAACCGGACAGGTTTATGCTGGCGAGGTTCCTACAAAAGCAGCAGAACTCAGCGGCGACTTCAAGGAACTTATGGATCTTTGCGACAAATATACAAAGCTTCAGGTACGTACCAATGCAGACACTCCGCATGATGCACAGGTTGCACGTGCATTCGGTGCAAAGGGTATCGGTCTTACACGTACAGAGCACATGTTCTTCGAGGATCAGAAGATTGTAGCTATGCGCGAAATGATTCTTTCTGACACTGTTGAAGGACGTGAGAAGGCTCTTGCAAAGCTTCTTCCTTATCAGAAGGCAGACTTCAAGGGTATTCTCGAAGCTATGGACGGTTGCCCTGTAAACATCCGTTTGCTTGACCCACCTCTCCATGAGTTCGTTCCTCACGACATTGCAGGTCAGGAGAAGATGGCGGAAGAAATGGGTGTCAGCGTGAAGGAAATCCAGAAACGTGTGGCAAGCCTTGCTGAGAACAACCCTATGCTCGGTCATCGTGGTTGCCGTTTGGGTATCACATTCCCGGAGATTACAGCCATGCAGACACGTGCTATTCTCAGTGCGGCATGTGAGCTGAAGAAAGAAGGCAAGAATCCAATGCCGGAAATCATGGTTCCGCTTATCGGTATTCTCTATGAGTTGAAGCAGCAGAAGGAGATTATCAAGAAGACTGCGGCAGAAGTGTTTGCTGAGTATGGCATTGAAATCGAATTTGAGATTGGTACTATGATTGAGATTCCTCGTGCTGCGCTCACTGCTGATCGTATCGCTACTGAGGCAGAATATTTCTCATTCGGTACAAACGACCTCACTCAGATGACATTCGGTTATTCTCGTGATGACATAGCCTCGTTCCTCCCTGTCTATTTGGAGAAGAAGATTCTGAAGGTGGATCCGTTCCAGGTTCTGGACCAGAATGGTGTCGGTCAGCTCATCAAGATGGCTGTGGACAAGGGACGTGCAGTTCGTCCGGGTATGCGTACCGGTATATGCGGTGAGCACGGAGGTGAACCAAGCTCTGTTAAATTCTGTGCTAAGGTGGGTATGAACTATGCTTCATGTTCTCCGTTCCGTGTGCCTATCGCACGTCTTGCTGCGGCGCAGGCTGCCATAGAGGAATAATACTCTAAGTAGGAAACAGACATTGACTAATAATCAATAAATTAAGGGACTTGCTCACTGTGGCAAGTCCCTTTTTATATGCTATTATACTTGATTTTTCAAATATTCATGTGGTAGTGTAACCATCAATATATTATCTTATACTCAATATTTCTAAGAATCTCGCCTTTGTATATAACACCCTTACAT
>JAJPZU010000208.1 GCA_021204165.1 Prevotellaceae bacterium | reverse complement strand
CATGAGAAGTCTGTCGAAAACGTCTGCCAACACATTCAAGTCACACATGAGTAGTCTGTGAATGCGTTCAACTAACACATGCTAAAATAAAGACAAAATTAAGGTAGATGTAATCGGGTACATCCATGAAAGAAGCTTTTTACTTATATATTATATTTTTAGACTGAAAATTGGTGGAAAGAAAATAATATTTATTACCTTTGCCACATCAGTAGAAAGAAAAACAGTGTGACATTAGATATGAAAGCAGTAGTAAGTATCATTATGGGCAGCACGAGTGATCTTCCGGTTATGGAGAAAGCTGCAAAGTTTTTTGATGAGATGGAGATACCATTCGAAATCAATGCTCTTTCTGCACATCGTACACCGGATGCCGTGGAAATGTTTGCAAAAGGAGCTGAGGAGCGTGGCATTAAAGTGATAATAGCCGGTGCCGGTATGGCTGCGGCATTGCCGGGAGTCATAGCTGCGAGTACAACTCTTCCTGTGATTGGAGTTCCTGTCAAAGGGCCTGTGTTTGATGGTATGGATGCTGTTATGTCAATGTTGCAGATGCCTCCCGGAATACCGGTGGCAACAGTGGCGGTCAATGGTGCGCTCAATGCTGCCATACTTGCCGTGCAGATGCTTGCGCTTGCCGATGAACCGCTTGCTGCTAAGTTTGCTGCATACAAAGAGAATCTGAAGAAGAAAATTGAGAAGGCTAACGCTGAGTTGGCTGAAGTAACATATCGGTTTAAGGTCAACTGAGACCGTTCTGAATAAAAAAGTGCAGAACTAAATGTATTTCGCGGCAGGAGGCGTTCTGCCGAATTCCCCCTTAGAAATATTTACTTTCACTATTCTGCACTTTTTTCTTTTTAATATTCTGTGAATTTTCTGTCAGCCGCAGTATTGTGGCGATTTTGTTTGCTTGCTGTCGTTTGGGCGGCAATTTTTTTATTGTGAATTTTACGTATTTTCATATACCAAACACATAGAAATATGAATATTTTCAATTATAGTCGGCGCAAGACGGTTGAAGTCTGTATCGGCGCATGTCCTCTCGGCGGCGACAATCCGGTTAGAGTTCAGTCGATGACCAACACTTCCACCACAGATACGGCAGGATGTGTGGCGCAGGCAAAACGTATTGTCGATGCCGGCGGCGAGTATGTGCGTCTTACGACGCAAGGCATACGTGAGGCGGAGAATCTGAAGAACATCAATATCGGGCTGCGTCAGGACGGATATACTGTTCCGCTTGTGGCAGATGTCCATTTCAATGCTGCTGTGGCAGATGTGGCGGCACTGTATGCCGAGAAAGTACGCATCAATCCCGGCAATTATGTGGATCCCGGCAGAAAGTTCAAGCATATCGACTATACAGATGAGGAGTATGCGGAGGAGATCGCCAAGATTGAGGCGCGTTTCGTTCCGTTCCTTGAGATATGCAGGAAGAATCATACCGCTATACGAATAGGGGTGAACCACGGCTCGCTTTCCGACCGCATCATGTCGCGTTATGGGGACACTCCCGAGGGCATGGCGGAATCGTGCATGGAGTTTCTGCGTATCTGCGTGAAGAATGATTTTACCGATGTGGTCATATCCATTAAGGCAAGCAATACGGTCATTATGGTACGCACAGTCCGCCTTCTGGTTGACTTGATGGAGAAGGAAGGCATGTCGTTTCCGCTCCACGTCGGTGTGACAGAGGCGGGAGACGGTGAAGACGGAAGGATAAAGTCAGCTGTCGGCATAGGCGCATTGTTGTGCGACGGCATAGGCGATACGATTCGTGTGTCGCTCAGTGAGGCTCCGGAGGCAGAGATTCCTGTGGCATTGAAACTAAGAGACTATGTGGTGCAGCGTGCCGGGCATACATTCATACCCGGTGTGCAAGCCGGGAATTTTGATTATCTTCACCCCACGCGACGTGTGACCCGGGCTGTCGGGAATATTGGCGGCAGCAATGTCCCTGTGGTCATTGGCAGTCATTTCTGCACGCAGGGTGCGGGCGAGCGGTGTGTGCAAGAACAATTCAAACCCGATTATCTCTATTGCGGCAATCGTATGCCGGAACAGCGGGTGGAAGGTGCTACTTATATTATAGATGCAACGGAATGGGAAGAGTATGGCAATGACGAGACGGTCTGCCCTGCATTCAGCAGCTACGGCGAAGCGGCGGGGATGCTCCCGCTCATGGCGATGTGCCATGCGCCGTTGAAATTCCTTTTTGCCACGTATGCCACACTGACAGATGAGGTCATTGCTTGTCTGAAAGTCCATCCGGAGGTTGTGGTGATAAGCCAGTCGAACCATGCCAACCGTTTGGGAGAACACCGTGCGTTGGTTCATGAACTTATGGCAAACGGCATAGAGAATCCGGTGGTCATATTCCAGCATTACAACGAAGCGGACAAGGAGGATTTGCAGATAAAGGCGGCTGTCGATATGGGTGCGCTCTGCATTGACGGACTGGTGGATGGCATTTATCTCCACAATAATTCAGCGGAACTGTCAGCCGACACGGTGGATGCTACTGCTTTCTCCATTCTTCAGGCTGCACGTTTGCGCACATCGAAAACGGAATATATCTCTTGTCCCGGCTGCGGACGTACCTTGTATGACCTTGAGGCGACAATCAAGCGGATAAAGGAGGCCACAGCACATCTGCGCGGACTGAAAATCGGCATCATGGGATGTATCGTGAACGGTCCCGGCGAGATGGCGGATGCCGACTACGGATATGTCGGTGCCGGAGTGGGAAAGGTAAGTCTCTACAAAGGCAAGGTCTGTGTAGAAAAGAATATCCCTTCGGAAGAAGCAGTGGAACGTCTGCTTGCGTTTATCGAAGAGGATATGAAGAAATAGAATTTGAACAAACTATTCGCTTTGTCTGTGATTAAAAAATGGAGTAGGAGGAGAATCTTTATTTTCTTGCTGCTCCATTTTGTTTGATTGTAGGACATAGGATGAGGCTCTAATGCTGAATTTGTGGTTGTAACGATAAAAATCTCTTGATTTTTTGCAGTTGGAAATGTAAAAAAAACGTTGTTCTTACATTTCCAACTGTAAAAATTCTATCTTTTCATCAAAAGTATTTGGATTATGAATTCGATGGAACTGCAACCTCTCTTCAACAATTATCATCGCAAGGTGGCTAAAATAGACTTGCGATTTAAGCGTTACTTGTATGACCAAATCAATTGGAAAGCTCGTATCATCAGCATTCTTTAAAGGGCGATTTTCTTGTGAATGACAAATATCTCTTTGAAGTTGGAGGAAAAAAGAAGTCATTTGAGCAAATTGCGGATGTTCACGACAGTTTCCTTGCCGTAGATGATACAGAGGTGGGGTATGGCAACCGTATTCCTTTATGGCTGTTTGGGTTCGTCTATTAAAACATACGTTGGAATAAAAACAGAGGCGGTGTCGTTGTTTTTGGTAAATAGTCCAAACAACGACACCGCCCTTTGTGCAATTATTTCTTCTTCAGACTGCGAAGATTAAGTGCTATCCATATAATGGCGATGAAGAATATTCCTGCCATCATGTATGACATGTTGTCTTTCAGTACGAATGCCATCCAGAGGCTTGCGCCGAAGCAGATTATGACAAACACGAATGAAAGCCACATCATCAGTTTACTGAGATTTCCCATAGTGTGAACTGTTTATTTGTTGAGCTTCCAGCTGAAACCGTCCTTGGTGTCTTTCACTTCAAAGCCGAGAGCAGCCAGATTGTCGCGTATGAGGTCAGATGTTGCCCAGTCTTTGTTCGCTTTGGCTTTCATGCGCTGTTCGAGCAGCATGTCAACCACTTTCCCGTAGGCTTCTTCGCGGGCTGCATTGCCTTCGTTGTTTGCGGAGGAAGCTGCATTGCCCTCACGAAGTCCGAGCAGTTCGAAAGCGAAAAGATGGAACACCGACTTCAGTGCTTCAAGCACGTCTGCACTGATTGTCGCCTTCTTGTCAGCAATAGTATTGATTGTGCGGCAAGCGTCAAACAGATTGCTGATGACAATCGGAGTGTTGAAGTCGTCGTTGAGTGAGTCATAGCACTTCTGTTTCAGTTCCTCTACGAACTTCATTTCTATCGTTCCTCCTTCGGCAACGGGCTGCACGTTGTTCAAAGCTTTGTAAGCATCGAGCAGACGGTTCAGTCCTTTTTCTGCTGCCTGCAATGCTTCGTTGCTGAAATCGACGGTAGAGCGGTAGTGGGCCTGAAGAATGAAGAAGCGGATAGTCATAGGAGAATATGCACGTTCCAGCTTTTCGTGCTCTCCTGAGAAGAACTGCGGCAGGGTGATGAAGTTGCCGAGGCTCTTGCCCATCTTCTGTCCGTTGATGGTTATCATGTTGTTGTGAATCCAGTAACGAACCATATCGTCGCCTTGGCTTGCCACAGCCTGTGCAATTTCACACTCATGGTGAGGGAATATCAAGTCCATTCCTCCTCCGTGAATATCGAAGTGGCTGCCCAGATACTTGCGTCCCATCGCCGTACATTCGCAGTGCCAGCCCGGGAAACCGTCGCTCCACGGACTCGGCCAGCGCATGATGTGTTCGGGCTGTGCTTTCTTCCAGAGCGCGAAGTCCGCCTGATTGCGCTTTTCTCCCACTCCGGCAAGTTCGCGTGAGTTGTTGATGATGTCGTCAAGATTACGTCCGGAAAGAATGCCGTATTTGTGTTTCTTGTTGTAAGCCTCCACATCAAAATACACAGAACCGTTGCTCTCGTATGCGAATCCGTTGTCCAGAATCTCCTTGACAAGCTGCTCCTGCTCAATGATATGTCCTGTGGCATGAGGCTCTATGCTTGGCGGAAGTACGTTGAGAGCGTCCATCGCCTCATGAAAACGGTTGGTGTAATACTGTGCCACTTCCATTGGTTCAAGCTCTTCGAGACGTGCCTTCTTGGCAATCTTGTCTTCGCCCTCATCCGCATCATGCTCAAGGTGGCCGACGTCAGTGATGTTGCGCACATAACGCACTTTATACCCGAGGTGCTTCAAATAGCGGAATACAATGTCGAAAGTGATTGCCGGGCGCGCATGTCCGAGGTGGGCATCTCCATATACGGTCGGACCGCATACATACATACCTACATGAGGCGCGTGAAGAGGTTTGAATTCCTCTTTCCGACGTGTCAGTGTGTTATACACAAAAAGTTTCTGTTCCATATCGTTTTGTTTATCTTACATTTCAATGTGATTCTTGGCACAAAGTTACGATTTTCCTATGCCATATCAGCAAAATAAACAAAAAAAGGTGATGAGCGATAAGACTATAAGTGATGGCGGAAACGGTAAAATCCATAAAAATCAGGATGCGAGACCCTTGCTTTCGGATGTGCATCCGATTTTGAATGTTAATATCTTGGAACGATAAAAAGGGTGTACCCGACTGACTTCTCTGTTGCTGTCGCTGAAAACATATTGTATGTGCAGAGAGAATTTGAAAATAGTGCAGACAGGAGTGAAAAACTGTGCGCTGAAAACTCTAAACGGCACTGCCGATTATATAATCGGCAGTGCCGTTTACAAAATCAGCAGTGCTGATTATATAATCGGCAGTGCCGTTTAGAGTTTTCAGCGCACAGTTTTCAGATTCTCTCTGCACAGATAGTTTTATTTTACCGGCAATTTCAACTTGGCGAAAGACGGCCTATAATATTTTTTATTGTAATAAATTAAAAACAGCTTCTGAGTTTCATTTACAACAGACACAATAATCAATAGCCAACACCACAGAGCAGCCGCCTGCCATTGCCGCCGCAAATACACAAAAAGACAGGGATTCGCGAAGAAATAAGAGTCATACACACACAAAGTAAAAGGTTTTTCGTACTTTTGGCTGCGAAATTTGTTATATTAAGGAAAGAATATCAATTTTTGAACTTAACAACGAAGAAGACTATGTACGAAACTGGTTATGCGGATGGCTACGCAATGAGTGCCACCACGATTTATTGGATTATATTTATAGGAATAGCGATTGCAAGCTGGATTGTGCAGTGGAACCTGAACAGAAAGACCGCACAATATTCTGAGATGAGGTCTTACCGAGGACTCACGGGAAAGGACGTGGCGGAAATGATGCTGCGCGACAACGGCATCACAGACGTGAAGGTGATAAGCACTCAAGGACGGTTGACCGACCACTACAATCCGGCAGACCGGACTGTGAACCTGAGCGAGATTGTATATGGCAGCAACAGCATCATGGCGGTTGCCGTGGCAGCGCATGAATGCGGACACGCCGTACAACATGCCTACGCATACGGACCGCTCGCATTGCGCTCCAAACTGGTGCCGGTGGTGAGCTTCGCCTCACAGTGGATGCAATGGTTGCTGCTCGGCGGTATGCTGATGCTGAGCTACACCGGCTCCGGCACTGTGCTGCTGATAGGAGTGATATTGTTCTCAATGACCACTCTCTTCTCGTTCATCACCCTGCCTGTAGAAATAGACGCAAGCCGGAGAGCCATCAAGTGGCTCGACAACGCAGGACTCACCGACGCACGTACCCACAGTGCAGCGGTGGATGCTTTGCGCGCCGCTGCATACACCTACGTGGTGGCGGCTCTCGGTTCGCTTGCCACATTGCTTTATTATGTCATGTTGCTTGTCGGAAGCAGAAGAAACGACTGATGGACATTCGGCAAGAACTTGAAAGCATGGCGGATGAGAAGCTTCGCAATTTCTCGTCTGCCCTCATTCCGGGTGCTTCAGTCATCGGGGTGAGAATCCCGCAGCTGCGCCTGTTGGCAAAGAGGATTGCGGCAGGAACGGACTGGAAGGAGTTTCTGGCGGCAGACCACAGAGGGGCAATGGAGGAGAGGTTGCTGCACGGACTTGTAGTGGGGTATGCCAAGATGCCTTTCAATGAGCGTCTGGACTACATCAAGGACTTTGTGCCTCTCATTGATTCGTGGGCGGTATGCGACTGCGCATGTTCCACATTCAAGGCTGTCAAGAAGGCTCTTCCGCAGACATTGGATTTCTTGCAGCCCTATCTTGACTCCGAAAAAGAATATGAGCAGAGGTTCGGGGCGGTCATGCTGATGGACTATTTCATAAACGACGATTATATAGACTATACGCTTTCACGGCTCACCCGGTTAAGCTCGCCACATTATTATGCCAAGATGGCTGTGGCATGGGCTTTGTCCGTATGTTATGTCAAATATCCGGAGAAGACCATGATGACACTCAGAGACTGTGTGCTTGATAAGGAGACCTACAACAAGGCATTACAGAAAATCATCGAGTCGCAACGAGTTTCAGACCGTGAAAAGGACATTATGAGAGAACTCAAAAGATAAAAATGGCTCAGAAACAAGGATTATACCAGACGCAGACGGAAAGTCAGATACTGAAACTTTCTCCTCAGCAGCTGATGTTGGTCAAGCTCATAGAACTTCCTGTGAGCGATTTTGAAGAGCGCGTCAAAAACGAAGTTATCGACAATATAGCCCTTGAAGAGGGGCGAGAGGAGATTCCCGGTGCGGATGAGGCTAAGGAGAGCGACCGCACTTCGGCATCGGACGGTGAAAACACGGAGTATGACGAGAACTATGAGGCGGACGGGACGGAACTGGAATACGGCGACTATTCTTCGCCCGACGACATGCCCTCCTATCTTGTCAACCGTCGGGAGAACGAGGGAGCGGAGATACCGATAGGCGACACCCGCTCTTTCATCGAAGACTTGGAGAATCAGATTCTGGAATATGACATACCGGAACAGCAGCAACTGATAATCAAATATCTGATTGGTTCGCTGAACAACAACGGATTCATCGACCGTCCGCTTTCTAACATCGTGGACGAACTGTTGTTCAGCCACAACATAGACACTGACGAGAAGGAAGTGGAGGAGGCACTGCACACATTGCAGCAATTTGAACCGGCAGGAATCGGAGCGCGCAACCTTCAGGAATGTCTGCTCATACAGATAGACCGTCTGCTGAAGGACAAGCGAGAACAGAGCGAAGCCCGACGTTGGTTGCTGAAAATCGGGAGGGAAATCATCGCCAAGGAATATGACACTTGGACAAAAATTGCGAACAATCCGACTGACATTGCCACGCGTGTGGCTGAACCGCTGAGCGAGGAGCTCGGTGTAAGCAGCAAGGATGTCATGGCAGCCATTGGTGTCATCAGCAAGCTTAATCCTCACCCGGGACGTTCATTGTGTGAGGCTTCAGACGACAGAGTGCAGACGATTATTCCGGACTTCATCATAGAGACGGACGGTGAAGGCAACATCATGCTGACACTCAACGAGGGCGAGTTGCCGGAACTGCATGTGAACCAAGAGTATGTGAAGCAACTCGATGCTTACATGAAGCGGGGAAACCGTATGAGCAGGAGTGAAAAGGAGGCTTTCGCATACACCAAGCAGAAGGTGGATGCGGCACGCATGTTCATCGAATCAATCAAGCAAAGGCAACGGACTTTGTATGTCACCATGAAGGCCATCATCGACCTTCAAAGGGAGTTTTTCCTGACACAAGACGAAGACACGTTGCAGCCAATGGTGCTGCGCGATGTCGCCGACAAATCGAGACTCGACATCTCCACCATATCAAGGGTCACGAACAGCAAGTATGCGATGGTAGATGGAAGTATATACTCGCTGAAACATTTCTTCATACGTACACGCGCCAATGCGGAAGGAGAAGAAATACAGGCACGCAAGGTGAACCGGCTTATCAGTTCCATCATCGAATCGGAAGACAAAAGCAAGCCGTATTCAGACGAGCAACTCATGGAAATGCTGAAAAAGAACGGACTGAGCATCAGCCGGAGAACTGTGGCAAAATACAGGGACAGCATGGGAATACCGACCGCGAAGAAACGTGCCGCAGGAGAGAAGGGCATATCGTAAACCGGATTCAGACATAGACAGAAATAAAAAGAACTGAAAGCGGCATACAGGCATGACGTGCGACTGCCGCAAAATAACGATAAGATTTTTATGAATGAAAAAAGATTGATACAGGCTGCCAAGATATTTTCGGCACTGTTCTCTCCATTCTATGCTCCTCTGTGGGCTTTTGCCGGACTTTTCATATTCAGCTACTTGAGGCTGTTGCCGTCGGGATATAAGCTTCTTATACTGCTGATGGTATATTGCTTCACGGTGTTCATTCCGCGAATAAGCATAAACTTATTCCGAAAACTGAACAAATGGACGCACTGGCAACTCAGCCACAGGCGAAACCGACATACTCCTTACGTGCTTACGCTTGTAAGCTATACGGCATGTCTTGTACTGATGACCAGAATGAACACGGCAATGTTCATCAGAGGCATTGTCATGGCGGCTCTTATGGCACAGATACTTTGCGTCATCATCAACCGGTGGTGGAAAATCAGCACACATACGGTGGGCGCGGGCGGACTGACGGGAAGCATCATTGCTTTCAGCTATCTGTTCTATTTCAATCCTATATGGCCGCTCTGCGGATTGCTGCTGCTCTCCGGAGCTATCGGGACAAGCCGCATTGTGCTGCGCCAGCATTCGCTTGCACAAGTTCTTGTCGGGTTTGCCGTGGGATTCGTCTGCGCCATGTTTTTCATACTTATCAGCTGGATGTAAGAAGGATTCATCGATATAGTCATTGTACGCTTGGCAGGTTTCTGTGGATGTCATCCACAAAAACCTGCCAAGTACGTACTTACCACATTTATTCAGTCTTGAGGTTCTCCACCGGATTCTCATTCGCCGCCTTATAGCTGATGAGAATGACTGATACTGCCGTGACAAACGCGACAACGGCAAACGCGGCAAAAGGAACCCAGAAAGGGAATGCACCTTCTATTGACAGCACTTCGTCTATCTGCTTGAAACCGAAAAGCATCAGAGGAACGGCAATAAGCAGACTGAAGAGCAATGACACGAAGGAGAATTTGACAAGCGTCATCTGTTCTGCAAAAGTGGATGAACCGAAGACCTTGCGCACCGCTATGTCACGCTTGCGCTGGGTTATGAAATAGATGTTCATAGCCATAAGGCCTAACAAAGAAATAAGCAAAGCCACGAGAGTGAATATCACTATCACCTTTTCCATTGTAGTGTATGTGGCATACTCATCCATCATCAGGTCGTCGTACCAGTTGGAGTCGGCAACCGTCGCATGTGTCATTTCTACATAAAGCCGGTCAAGTGTCTGCCGAAACTCTTTCAAGTCTCCGTTGCCCACTTCCACTGATATAGTCCAAGGATAGATATCTTCTTTGGCTACAATCCCCATTAGCAACGGTTGCGGTACACCGCCATAATCAAGCACGGAGTTGGCCGTGAAGTTCTTGAATGAGCCTCCTATGGGAATGTTCCATCCATTACCTCTCGCAGAATTGCCGTCAGAAATCTTCTTCGTCATTTCCAAGGCTTTTTCTGAGAACAGGGGTGCCCCGTTGTGCAAGTCTTCCTGTACTTGAATGTGATAAATGTCCAGAAATGCGGAGTCAACGATGAAGACACGGAACGGAATGCCCACTGCGCTGTCGCCGTCCTGATAGAAAAGGGTATTGTTGTTGCCGCCGTCGTAAGGTGTTCCACGCGAAAAGCTGACATGTTTGACAAACGGAAGTTTCAAGGCCTCCTCTCGGAAACTAAGCATCCCTTGATGCTCGCCATAGCTTCGGTAGAGCAGCACATTCCCGTATTCGTATCCCAAAGGAGTGTGGAGCACACGATAAATGTTCACACCCAAGTAGCCCACACAGGCAAGCAACCCTATGCACAGTCCGCTCTGGAATGTTCCCAACAGTCTGAGCCAAAACATTTTTGTTTTTCTTCTGAAAGTTCCTTTTACCACATCGAGCGGATTGTAACTTGACAACATGGATGCCGGAACGAAACCGGAGACAAACGACAAAAGCAGAATGAACAGTAGGCACATCGCTACATACAATGGAGACACATCGTCTGCAATGTCCATTTTCAGTTGCAGCAAATCAATGGCATACGGTTCTACTGCCAATGCGAGTAGAAATGCAATGAGGAATGAGCATGTCACCATCATGGCCGATTCGCCAATCATTCGCCAAAAGATGCTTTGCTTGGAAGAACCGAGCAGCCGTCTGGTCGCCATTTCCTTTGCGCGATATGAGGTTTGCGCCACGCTCATGCCCACGTAATTGAACACAGACATGAGGAGTATGATGATTCCGACAATCATAAATACTAAAATGATGGTGAAGTTATAGTGCGCAAAGTCCAGAAAAAATTCACCCGTACTGAAATAGAAATCTTTCATCGGCATGAAGAATGCTCTTTTCTGGAGGTCATTTGTATAATTCCATGCAAACTCCTTCATCATCTTCACCAGCCCCTCTTCGTCTGCATTCGGATTTGCCCCTTCTGTGAAGCGGAAAAACAGAAGGGCGGACGCGGCATTGTCCATTGACACATTGTCGATGGCACATGAGGGGTTGAAATCGTTCATCTGTTCAAAAGGAAGAAACATTTCGGTGTCATCCCGGAAGATGGAATTGTCTATGTCCTCTACGACTGCTGTGACAACCATGTTTCTTTCTTCGTCGTGTTCACGACGAATCACCTTTCCCACCACATTGTGGTCGGTTCCGAACAGTTTGATGGCACCGCTACGCGTAAGCACCACATTGTCATCCCCGGCGAGCGCATCCTTTGCGGTTCCGTCGAGCATCTTGAATCCGCTGAAGAACTCAAAAAAGTTTTTCTTGACAAGATGTGCCTTCATTTCAAACTGCTTGTCATTATAGCCGGTAGTGACATGGAATCGGTTTGACACGGCACACCAATCTTCAACGAAAGGCAGGCAGCTTTCAAGCTCCAGTCCGTACCGGTAATGTCCCGCTGCATATTTTTCATTGGAGAAGATGTAGGTACGTTCCTTGTCAGGCTGGTTGTCATCTACCGTCAACTGGCGGACGGTCATGTTGGCAATGAGCAGTACGAACATCAGCGAAATGCTCAGTCCGGCCACATTGACAATTGCAAACAGTTTGTTTCTGCTTAGGTATGTAAGATAAGTCATTTGTTAAGAATGTTTTATTTTTTGAATTTGCTAAAAGTGTATTGAACATGAAACATTACATAATTCGATATGACATTATAGTAGGTCTCTGTCCTGCCTTGCGCATTGATGGTGCGCCGTATGTTGCTCAGATTCCCTAAAATATCAAATCCGTCTGCCATGAGAAGGAGCCGGCCTTTCATAAACCGCTTGGTAAGTCTTGCATTCCAAATCAAATCATTGGTATTCATGCTTTCGTCCGAATACCCCCGGCGGCTGTACATGGCGATGTCCGTTGACAGCCGGAACTTATACGGGAGTTCTATGTTGGCAACCAGACTGTAGTCAAAGTCGTATGCGTTGACCGGAATGAAGTCCTCGCGTTCACTGCCGGAGTGTGTATAGTGCAGATTCCCTTTCACCCCGAGAGTGTGCTTGTCCATAAGCCGGCAGTCCATTCGCAGCATCGCATTGGCATAAAGTGTCCCCACGGTGCTCTTTGCTGTAACAGTCTTCGTGGCATCGTTGCCCGCCACACCAATCATATCCACGCTATTAAAGTAGGCGGCGGATGCTGAAGAACCTAATGTCAGGCGGTGTGCCTTGTCGAGAGGGCAGTTGTAGCCTCCGTGAACATCTATGTTCCAGTTGCCATCTACATTCTGTGGGGTGATGTTCTTGATACCGGTCGTCCTGTCATAGACATATCCCATTGCCAAGCTGTTGGTGGAAACGGCATACGACATGCCCGCATTGTATGCCCGTTGACCGGAAAGGTCGCTGCGCACATTGAGGGAGAGGCTGTGCCGGTATCCTGCGGACAAGTCAGGATTTCCTGTGAAGATATTCAGAGGATTGCTGGTGTCGCTCAACGGAATCATATTCACTAATGAATAAATGGAGGCTCTACCATTGTATGTCAGCTCATAGTTGCGGCGATGTTCCTTGTATTTCAGGTTCAAGTGAGGTTCAAAGAACCACCAATGCCTGTCAACACGAGTGGAAAATGCCATACGGTTGTAGTCGAGACGGTTGACATAGCCATTGACAGGAAGGTCGAGATAAATGCTGAGATTCTTGTCCTTCATATCTGAGAAATAGACGTATGCCCCGACAGTATGCTTCTGATGAAACGTCTTCTGCCATGAGCTGTTGGCATTGTCCTGCACGGTAAGCAGCTCTGCCATTGACGGGAGCATTCCGAGTTCTGCCGTTTCGCCCCAGTCTTCGAGTTGATGCAACAGATATTTGCGGTTATGGCTGTTTCCCCATGTGGCAGAATATTCATATCGAGGCATCAAGTCCCAACCATATTTGTCCAAGAACAATCCTCCGTTCTTTGACTGTATTGATTTGCGAATTTGACCCCGCAGACTGTGCGTCTCTTCTCCTCTGTCCATATAATTGTTCTTGAATATCGGCACAGAACTTGTCCGCGCTGGAAAGTCCAAGTTGTAATGCTCGAAATCTTTGCTCGCAGAATTGCTGTAACTGTAATTGAAGAATGTATGTGTACGCATATCACTCAGTATGCTGAATTGCGGATCAAATCCAAGTTCCGTGTGCAAGGAGTGACCTGTTCGCTGGTTCCCGGTCAGCAGACGGTTGATACTTTTGGAAAACAGCAAACTTCCCGCCTGAGGAGATATGATGCTGTCCACCCATTCCTTGCCCAAAGCGGATGTCACATTCTCGTTGAACAATGCGGAGACATACCGGGACTTGTTGTCGAACTTGTGATATGTCAGCACCGGATCAAGACTCATGCGGCTTATACATCCTGTCACCCCATCCAAATTCACATGATGCCGTGTGTTAAACGAGAGTCCGCGGCTATGTGCCGTATGGAATGAGTTCTGGAATGTGTTGCCGCCCGTCAGGTAGTTCTCACGGAGTGATGTCGTTTCCACATCCTTGCTTGTGTAGGAGAAATCAACGGAGCCGTCGGCGCGGACGGTATTATCCTTGCTCTTCGTTTCATATCTGATACCCGCCAAAGTGTTTTTAGGTATTCCGTCACCCGCGCTCTGCGGATTCCAGTTTCCTCTTTCACCGGGTTTCGCCACGTCATTCAGATTATTCGTGTTGATATATGCGCTTGCCGTCGAAAATTCCGTCATACCAAGAACAAAGGCACGCGCCATGAAGCGTTGGTCAGTTCCACCTCCCGCTTCTACATTGGCAATAGTGCCGTCCATATACTCTTTCTTGAGATTCACGTCCATCACATACAGTTTGCTCAAAGGGTCAAATGAACTGCCTTCCGTTTCAAAAACCTTGATGTTCTTCACTGTAAAGTACGGCAGATTCTCCAAGATAAGCTCTCTGTTATCGTCGAACAAACGCTTCCCTTGCAGCAAAAGTTGGTCAACTTTCCGTCCGTTGACCAGAATCTCACCGTTTTCGCGCAGTTCGGCTCCGGGCAGTTGCCGTATCAAATCGTCCAACATAGAACCTTCGGGCAGTTTGAATGCCGATGCGTCATAGACGAGTGTATCTCCCTTGTAAAAGAACTTGAGCTTTGTCGCCGTAACAGCCACCTCAGGCAAATCCAACTCCCATGTAGGCTTTGGCGGAGTTCTTTTCAGATAGATGACAGGCAGAGGGTCTGACGTTTTCAATTTAATGGGAAGGGTGAGTGTGTGGTAGTCAGGGTGAGTGACCCTTAAAATAAATTCACTGCCCTTAGGACGTCTGCCGCCAAACATGTATCCGCCGTCTCTCCCGTTCATATTTTTTCTGACAGCCTGTACAGAGTCGATGACATTAAGCTCTTTATCCATCAGAAAGACCCATGCACTGTCAATCGGTGCGCGAGTAATCAAATCCGCCACATGCCCATACACCATACATGTGCTGGACCATTTTTGTCCCATAACCAAAGATGAGACAAACAAAAACATTGAAAGAAAAAAGAATCGACACATAAGCTTGAAGGATTAAGAGATTCTAATTAATGACATCGACACTTGCAGACTACAAGTCTTTCATCTGCGCAATAATCTGTCCGTCGAACAGATTGATGATGCGTCCGGCAAATCCGGCATCACGCTGGCTGTGCGTCACCATCACAATGGTTGTTCCTTCCTTATTCAGCTGTGAAAGCAGGTTCATCACCTCCAGACCGTTCTTGGAATCAAGATTACCGGTAGGCTCATCGGCAAGGATAAGCTTAGGATTGGAAATGACAGCACGCGCAATGGCGACACGCTGCTGCTGACCTCCCGAGAGCTGCTGCGGATAATGTTTTGCGCGATGGCTTATATTCATTCTCCTGAGAATATCCTGCACCCTTGTCTTACGCTCTGCGGCAGGTACATTCAAATAAGTAAGCGGCAGCTCCACATTCTCCTCTACATTCAGTTCGTCAATCAAGTTAAAGCTTTGAAACACAAAACCGATGTTTCCTTTGCGCACCACAGTGCGGTCTTTCTCTTTCAGTTTGCCCACTTCCTTGTCATCAAGGTAGTATGTTCCGTCTGTCGGATTGTCAAGCAGCCCGAGAATATTAAGCAAAGTTGATTTGCCACATCCCGACGGCCCCATGATAGCTACAAACTCATGGTCTTTTACTTCGAGACTTACATTGTTAAGAGCGACAGTTTCCACTTCTGTTGTACGAAATATTTTCGTAAGATTTTCTATACGTATCATAATTGTAATTAGTTTTTGTATTATTTCCTTAATAGTTTAATTTGAAATCTGTTCTTGCAGACATACTCCTTAATATATATAAGTAGCCTGCTTTTCCAAGAGAAGCATCATCCGGAGAGAATCACTCCGTCTTGATACTGTTCACGGGGTTTTCATTGGCTGTTTTCCAAGCCTGCAATGTGACCGTCAAAAGCGTAATCAATGCCACCAGCACAAAGGCGACGACAAATATCCACCAATATATAGGTGTGCGCTCAGCAAAAGTCTTCAGCCATTCGGAAGAGAATTTCCATCCGAGAGGCGCACCGATAACAAAACAGCAGAGCAGAATCTTTATATAGCGTGAGTTGAACATCCGCAGTATGGCAGATGTGGTACTGCCCATAATCTTGCGTAGCCCTATTTCTTTTTTCTTGTATTCGCTTTCAAACATGGTCAGTCCGAACACTCCGATGAGGCTGATTATAATGGCAAGAATAGAGAAAAGCACCATCTGCTTCTGGAAACGCAGCTCCGACTTGTAGGTTTCATTAAGAATCTGGTCGAAGAAGCGGACTCCGAAGTCATGGTCCGGTGTGAAACTCTCCAATACCTCCTGTATCTTTTTCATCATTTCAATCTTATCCACATTCTTCGCTATGCGTATGTTGAAACAGTTGTCTTTCTGCCAGCCACTATGGTCTTTGCCGTGGATGAAGAATGCCATCGGCACATTGCTGTCTGTGCGGAAAGAACCGAACTTTATGTTCTCGCAGAAACCAACCACCGGATAATCATTGATCAGCACCGGTTTGTCGAGTTCCAACCAGTCATATTGCTTGCGGGCTGCTTCATTGAAGATATATACATCGCCGTCGTGTTCCAGAAAGTCTCGCCCTTCTGTAATCTTTATTCCCATGACGGATAGATAGTGATAGTCCACCGGCATACACGTGAAGTTCATGTTGTGCTGCTCGTCGCCACGTCCCCATCCCATATACTCGTCTTTTGTACCGAGTATAAACAATGAATATGCCACACCTTCAACTCCTTCCACTTTCATCAGTTCGTTGCGCACGGCTTCCTTCTGCGCTTTTGTCTCATTGGTCATATAGCCGGTGAGCACCACCTCCTTGTCATAGCCGTAGTCTGAGTTCCTGATGAAATAGCTTTGCAAGAGTATCACTCCGATGCAGACAGTCAAGATAAATGTAACGGTAAACTGTATGCAGATGAGTGTTGTGCGCAGCATCTTACCTTGCGGAGACAATCCGTATGAACCCTTCAGCACAAGTGCCGGAGGAAAAGAGGTGGCATACCATGCAGGATAAGCACCGGCCGCAAGCCCAATGGCAATACACAAAAGGAGCGTCCAGCCTATAATGTCCACATGATGGAGCAGACCGATATTTGCAGAAACCAGTTCTTGCATACCCAATGCGGGAAGACACAGCAGAATACCGACAGACAGCACAAAAGCCAACAAACAAACGATTACAGACTCTCCGACAAGCATTGTACGCAGTTTGCCTGTCGTTGCTCCGAGTACTTTCTGTGTGTTGATGCTTCTCAAACGCATCGGGGTCTCCGCCAATGAGAAGTTCATATAGTTGACCGCCGCAATGATGACCAGAAGAAAAGAGGCGCATATCAGCAGATAAACCATGAACTTGCTGCTTTCGCCCGATTTGAAATGCAAGTCGGCAAGCGGAACCAGACGAAGATTGATTTCATCGTCGGTCACTTCATTCAACTTCTGAGCACCGGCTTTCGCCACTGCCTCAGCCGCACCGGCATCGGTAAGTCTGACATATAAAGCGTAATTATAGTTCTGCCAGTTTCCCGCATTGCTTCCGGGCCAGAACGCAGCATAGAACACATTCTTCATGGTCGAGTTTTCAGGGAAGTCTTTATACACACCGCCCACAAAACAATCCGTTTCGTCAGAACATATATGGATAGGCTGTTCCAACACATCCACTGAACCGAACATAAGCCGAGCTGCCGATTCCGGGATGAGAACTCTGTCCGGCACTTCTCTGTCAAGCGCATCAACCGAACCGCAAATCATTTCCGGCTGAAATACCTTCATGTAATCCTTGAAGCCGTAAAAGAAGTCCATGCTGAACTTATTTTCATTGACCATGACATCATAGGAAGAAGTGTAACCGTTAGATATCAGTGCCACAGACTCTATTTGAGGTGAACAGTCTGCAATCAGTTCGCCTACCGGACGCGGCATGTGGATAGAAGACTCGTTGCTTGCAGAGTCGTATCTCTCCACAAGAAAAATCTTGTCATAATCTTTTATTCCCTTGTCGTAGTTGTAGTCATAGTTCACCTGTATCATGATGACCACAAAAGTAGCAAACGACAAGGTCATTCCGAACAGATTGAGTATGCTCGCCGTGAAGAAACGGCGGAACATATACCTGAAATTTCTAAATAGTGTTTTCATAACTTCTATCTTCTCTTTATCAGAACATCGTCCGTCAGTCTTTGACTTTCAAATTTTTCCTGTTTATATGTCCTAATCCATCCTTCTTGATTTGAGCAGTTCCGGCTGTTCCTCTCAATGTGAGATTGCCCACACCTTTCAGATAAGCACCGAGATTGTCGCATTTCACATCAAGTGTACCGTTGCATACCCCTTCCAGATGAATCTCGGCTCTACTGCATTCCACATTTCCTGTGAAGTTGCACACACCTTTGAGTGTTACAGCTGTGTGGTTGCATCTTACCTCATTGAGCGTGGAAGTGCAAACCCCTTCGAGATTCAACTCCAGCTCTTTGAGGTTCAGACTGTCTTTCGCCGTAACATCACCGACACCTTTTATGCTGATATTCCTGACATCTTCCAGCGTGACATAAATATCCACGGCGAGTTCCATGTTCTGATTCTTCTCGCCATCCTTTTTGATACGGTTCAACACAAGTGCTCCGTCTTTCACATCCACTTTCATTCTCTCCACCTTGTCCTTGTCGCCCTTGACCGTCACACAGTGCTTGTCTCCTTGCGTAAGGTAGATACGTCCGACAAAAGCTTCCGTTGTTTTAATTTCCGTAAAACTTTCAAGATTGTCATATTCTACAACAACTTGTTCATCGGCAAAAGCCGACATCACAGTCAGTAGCAGTACTGACAGTGTTACCATAAATTTGTTTTTCATACACTTATTTTTTTATTACTTAATTTCCAGTCTTTCGTTGTCTTTATAGCCCTCATATCCGGAGATGATGACGCGTTCTCCCGGTTCAAGTCCTTCCGCCACCTCATAATATTTCGGATTCTGACGACTGATTCTTATGTTTCGGCGATAAGCCGTATGCCCGTTCTCGTCAAGCACAAAAATCCAGTTGCCTCCGGTAGTCTGGAAGAAAGTGCCGCGCGGAATAAGCACAGCCTCGGTCGGTTCTCCAAGCTGCATGTCTATGTAATGGGTCTGTCCGATGCGCATGTTGTCGGGAAGCTCACCCGCAAACACAAAATCCACACGGAAACGTCCGCTGCGCACCTCCGGATAAACCTTGCGCACCTTCAGCGAATATTTCTTGTTCTGACGGGTGAACGAAGCGGAAAGTCCTGTCGTCACACGGTCTATGTAGTGTTCGTCTATCCATGCTTCAACCTTGAAGTTGCTCAAATCGTTAATCTGCCCCACCTTCATGCCGGCACTGACGCTCTGTCCGAGTTCGGCATCCAGCAGTCCAAGCTCGCCGTCGATGGCGGCACGCACATCAAGTTTCGCCTTGCGCTCCCTGATAAGCATCACATTGCGCCTCATGTTCTCGAGATTGTCCTCCATCTGGTCCATCTGCACAGAGCGATAGATGGAATCCTGACGCAGACGTTCCGTGATAAGGCGGTGCTTCTTGGTGGACACCTCATAATCTTCTTTTGCCTGAAGATATTCCTCCCGGCTGATGAGCTTCTCCTTGTAGAGACGTTCATACTGCTGATAAGTGCGCTGCTTACGCCGGATGTCCATGTCGAGCTGCACACGCTCCGTCTCATTGTTGAGCTTGCCCTGCTGCATCGCCACCTGTGTGTTTCTCAGCAAGTTCTGCTTCTCGGCAAGTTCCGACTCCGCATTCAGAATCTGAAGCTCAAGGTTGGAGTTGGACAAGCGGAGTATCACATCGCCCTGCTTCACCTGTGCACCTTCCTCGACCACCTTCTCTTTCACTATTCCGCCTTCTTCCGGACTTGCCTGCACGACAGAGAACGGAAGTACGGAACCGTTCATCCTGATATAGTCGTTGAACTGTCCCTGCTCCACTGTCACGATGTTAAGAGTTTCTTCCTTCACTGACAATGTAGAAGCATGATTGCCAAACATGACCCATGCGGCAAGACCCAACAGCAAAGCTCCTCCTGCTATATAAGGTATGTGCTTCTTCTGAATACCTTTCTTCTTTTCCAATTGTATATCCATAATTCATGTTTTATTAAAAAGGTAATGGAGTGCGGCATATAAAGCTTATTCTCATTCGCTTCTTAACCAAATCTAATATTATCGTTTAACTTAACCAATACTGCCGCAGCTCTTCACAGATGCCGTTACTCCAATACCATATAGTGTGAATACTTCTATTTCTCTCCTCCCGCAGGGTAGCGGACAATGCCCTCTCCCTTGTAATAGCCTACAAGCCGGCATTTAAGCATGTAGGTAAGCCGGCTCTGCAACAGTCTCGCCTTGCTTTCCATCAGTGTCGAAGCCGTGTTCTGCACATCGAGCGAGGTCATCATGCCCTCCTCGTATTTGCGAAGCGTGATGTGGTGGGCAATCGAGTCCGACTTCACTTTCTGCTCCATCTGTATGGTCTCTTTCCAATAGCCGTTGCAGTCGTTGACAGCCTGCACCACCATCTTGCGCAGATTCTCCTTCTGTTCCTCGTAACTTTCCTGTGCCATCCGGAAGTTGTTACGCGCCTTGCGTATGGAGGTGATGCCGGAGAAGCGGTTGAATATCGGAATGTTCAGGCTGAATCCGAAGTAAGTACCCTTGTTGTCATGGAACTGCTTGGAGAAACTCGGGTATCCCTCTACATGACGTGTCTTGTAGTAGGACGTGGATATGCCTCCGAACATGCTGAGAGAAGGCAGCACACCGGCCCATGCGGAACGGCGGTTGATGCCGGCAGATTTCATGTTCAGCTCCGAATAGCGCACACCGGGATTGACCGCAAGCGCAATGCTCACCACTCCCTGCTTGTCCTCAAGAGGTTCGTGCGACAAGCTCATTCTGCCGGCAGCGACACAGAGCACACTGTCCTCCGGGAAGTTCATCCGCTGTTTGAGGGTCAGCATGGCTGTCGAAGCCAGATTCTCCTGCTGTGTCAGCGTGTAGGCGTCAGCCGCCCTCTGCGCCTCCACCTGCGCCACGTCCGCCTCACCCTTCATGCCAAGCTCTTCCATCAGCTTGGTCTTCATGAGCAGAGAATCGGTCTCCGCAAGCTTGCGTCCGGCTATATCCACACAGCCCTGATAATAGACCGCCTGTATGAATGCCTCGAAAGTGTTCAAGGCTGCCTCATCGCGCGCCTGTTCGAGTGCGGCTTTCCCGAGCATCACTCCTATACGTGCCATCCGCAACTGGGCCACAAGCCCGCCTCCATTGAAAAGAGGCATGGAGGCAGAAATGGAATAGTGGTTATTGAAAGTGGATACATCCTTATAAATATTGGTTTCCGGATCGACAGAGCGACCGAAATTATATTGCAATCCGCTTCCGATGCTTGCTCCCGGGAGGAATGCTCCTATCGCACGCAACTTGTCCGCCTTGTTGTTGTCGAGACTCAGTTCGCGCTGTCTCACATTGTGGTTGTGCTCCACTGCGTATGCCATGCAACGGTCTGCATTCCATACGTCAGCCTCCACTTCCTGTGCAAGTGCCTTTGAGTAGTTGAAAAATACGGCTAATACAGCCGTGGTCATCAATGTTTTCATCTCGTGTCATTTGTTTTGCCTGTCTATATGCAAAAACGTGCCAGAAATTGTAAGTGGTTGATTATTAGAAAATACGCAAAAAGAGGGCTTTGAAAAGTGTCAAAAAATTGGACAGTGGGTGTCAAATATTTGGACACTCTTCAAGTGTGCTTTTTATCCCCAAAGGTGTTCAACAAATTCTATTCTGTTCATGTGGATATATTGAGTTGTTGTTAATGTGTGTGTCTTCGACAGACTCTTGTATATATTAGCAAACGTTCTCGACAGACTCCTCATGTGTGACTTGTATATATTAACAGACGTCTTCGACAGACTCCTCCGTCGCTACGCGCCACCTCCCCTAACTTAGGG
>JAJPZU010000235.1 GCA_021204165.1 Prevotellaceae bacterium | reverse complement strand
CATTTTGACGCGTGCCAGAGGGCTTGAAATTTTAACATTTGACAAAATCAAAAAGACAGAGTTTTACGGCAAAAGCCGACAAAACATAATAAAACAAGCCAATTTTAATTTCTTTTTGTCAGAAAATAAATTTGTTAAAAAATACATATAAAAAATTTTGTTATGGGGAGTGTTTTGGATGTATTTGCGAATGGTTCAACAGACACCCCTTGTTTGAGTTGAATGCGATTGAAGCCCACGTTGGGTACACCTCCAAAATACATCCGTCTAAAACCCACAAGCACCCCATCCCCGGAACAAGAGAAATCCGCCAAAAAATTACTAAAAAAAAGCAAAAAGCACCTAAACAAGCATAGAATACCAACATACAGCCCAATATGCCTTCGTGTTGTCAATTCGTCAAAAGAAAAAGCATTTTCTTGAACTTTATGTGCTTTTTCACAAAAAAAGCACTGCTTTTCGTTCTCTTTCACATATTTTTCCGTATCTTTGCGCGGTAAGACATATTATGAATATTTCTACAAATCTTTTTTAACTAACTTAATTATCAAATCAAATGAGAGAAAACTTACTCTTTACGACGAGGAACTGGTTCTATAGAATCATGTTCCTTTTTGTGCTTGTATGTACAAGTGCAATGAGTCAAGCAGCAGACCCCGTAGATTTGGGGGCACTCGAGCTTGACAAGGACGGTGCATACTACATCATGTTCCCGGCAGGTCACTTCAACCTTGGCACTGAGTTCAATGCTTACAACAGCAAACAGACAATTGTAAACTTCACTATCAACAATCCTGTTGAACAGCCAGGAACAGAAATCGCTGTGACAGACCGTGGCAATGGCACACTGTTGCTCGAATTTGCCGCAGGTTCTGAACCTTCTGTAAACTGGAATCAGAGCGAGAAGATTCTCATCAAGAACGCACAGGGCGAAGTGGTTCTCGAACTTACAGGCGATAATATTGACATCGACTGGGATCTCGACTGGAACTTCCTTGTACTTAACGGTGTGAACCTCACAGAGGCGGGAGAATACACTATCGAGTTCCCGGCAGGATTCTTCTTTACTGACTCTATGGGTTCTGTCGAATCAACAGCTGTAACTTTGAAGTATGTCGTAGAAGGTCAGGCTCCTGAACTCGCTGAAGGCACTTACTACTTGAAGAATGTAGAAAGCGGCAAGTTCCTTTCTTCCGGTAACAATTGGGGTACACAGGCTACTCTCGGCAACGGTTATGACTTGATTGTAGCAAAGCTTGAGAACGGCAAATATACTATTGACACGAGGATTTATAATAGTAATACAAACCACTATCTTGGCAGCAATGGATTCATGGATGCAGCGATAGCTGAGTTGACTATCACAAACATCGGAGAAGGTGTATATACAATTTCTGCTGACGGCACAAAACTTCTTGCAGGAAACGCTGACAATACTGTGGTTGCTTTCATGGAAACAGGAGCAGACAACACATACGCACAGTGGCAGTTCCTCACAAGGGAAGAACTCTTTGCTAACGCATCTGCTGAGAATCCTGCAAATGTAACAGCCTTGATTCAGGGTTATTCATTTGCTTATACAGACAATGACCGTAATGCAGTATGGCAGGAAGCTCCGACAATTGACGGATGGAACGGAAATGGTTCCGGTCGTGAATTCTGTGCTGAACGTTGGGCTGGTCAATATAGTGACTTCGGCTACAATGTAGGTCAGACTCTGACAGAACTTCCGGCTGGTGTTTACGAACTCACCGTACAGGGATTCTACCGCAACGGAGGTTATACAGCAGCTGCAGCAGCTCATCTTGCAGGTGAAGAAGTTCTCAACGCTTATCTCTATGCAAATGAAGAGACTGTAGCTCTTCCTTCTATATTCTCAGAAGCAAAAGAAGAAAAAGATGATATGTGGGCACAAGCCACAGATGCAGGCTATATTCCAAACAATATGCTTCAGAGTGCACGTTGCTTCACTACAGGTGCATACAAATCAGAACCGCTTAGAGTTATTGTCGGTGAAGACGGTGTACTCACATTGGGTATAAAGAAGGAAGGCAAAGTTGCAGATGAATGGACTGTCTTCGACAACTTCGAGCTTTATTACCTTGGTGCAGTTCCTGAAGAAGAATTTGCAATTACAGTTCTTTCTCCGGAAGGAGACACACTGGAGAAGTTGGCTAAGGGCGACGTAATCAAGGTGACAACAAACAAGGAAGAGGTTGGTTACATGGAGTATGAAATCCACGACCTTACCACAGAAGAAGTCATCAAGTCTTTCGCTTGGCTGAACAAGCAGGCAGACGGCAGCTTCGAGGCTAAGATTTACGGTGCCGGCTACAAGCTCATCGAAGGTCACGACTATGCTATAATCTTCACTGCTTACGTTTCAGAGGCAGACAAGCGTGCCGGTGTTGAACCAATCGGAACGGCTCAGCACATCATACACGGTGCAACTCCTGCATACGTAAACAGCGACTTGGAACTTGTTTCTATCACACCAGACGAAGAAACCGGTTTCACAAGCAAGGATGACAATGTAGTTACTGTAGAGTTCAGCGGTCTTGTAAAACTCGAAAGTTCTACAACATACATCAACTTGGGTGGAGGTTCAAGCCAAGCATTCGAAGCTATCGAAGCTGTAGAACCTACTGAAGAAGGACTTGCTACAGTATGGAAGCTCACAGTACCGGCTTCAATGTTCGAGAACAACTCTGCTGTTGAATTTGCAATCGTAGCAACCGATGCAGAAGGCAGACGTCTTAACGGAAACGACGGTCACACAGGTGAGACTGCTTACTTCTACTATTCAATGCCATGCTCATTCGCAATTCCTGACTTCACAGTCGTACCTGTTAGCGGTGAAGAGCTGAAGTCTCTCAGCCAGATTACAGTCGGATATGACAAGGGTATCAACGTTTCTTGGGACGGTTCAAAGGTTGAGGTTTATACTTTGACACGCGAACTCGTTGCTACAGTAGTAGAGGAAACTCAGATTATACCGGAAGAAGAGATGGACAACATGGATTACCAGCCGAAGGAAATGGTGTTCACTCTTGACAACACTCTTGACAAGAACGGTGCATACTACATCATGTTCCCGGCAGGTCACTTCATCCTTGGTTCTCAGTTCGATTCATACGCAAGCAAGCAGACAATCGTAAACTTCACTATCAACAACCCTGTTGAGCAGCCTGAGACAGCAATTGCTGTTACAGACAATGGCGACGGCAGACTCTTGCTTACATTTGACGAAGGTACAAGTGTAAATACCAACTCATCTTGCGAAGAGAAGGTAGTTGTGAAGAATGCTGAAGGCAACGTAGTTTGTGAATTTGGTAGCAACGCATTCGAGTTCGGTATAGGATTCAACGAAATGATTATGGATCCAAACGGTCAGCTTGATGCTCCGGGCGAATACACAATCGAATTCCCTGCCGGATTCTTCGTTACAGACGAAATGGGAACAGTTGAATCAACAGCTGTAACTGTGAAGTATGTAGTAGAAGGTGAAGAACCGGAAATTGCAGTTTACTATTTGAAGAATGTAGAAAGCGGACTTTATATGACAGGCGGCAACTCTTGGGGTACTCAGGCTTCTCTCGGTGCTCACGGTCTTGACGTTGAAATGACAAGCCTCGGTGAAGGTAAATATACTATCCGCACAGGTGTATATGACAAGGATGCCAACAAGTGCTATCTCGGCTCAAACGGTTTCGTTGATTCAGACCCTGCTGAATGGATGTTCGTAGAGAACGGTGCAGGTGTTTATAACATCACTCTTGACGGTGTAAACTACCTCGGTTCTGACGGAACAAGCATCATTGCTCTCAACTTGACAGACGCTGACGCAGCTGCTGCACAGTGGACTCTCGTTACAAAAGAAGACTTCCTCGCAGAAATGGCAGCCGCAACAGAAGAGAATCCTGCTGATGCTACATTCCTCATCACAGGTCAGAACTTCAACCGCAACGACAAGACTCGCAACAGTGCTTGGGAAGGAGAACCTGCTTTCGGCGGTGACAGCACTAACTTCTGTGCAGAGAAATTCAACTGTATCTTCGATGTTCACCAGACTCTGACAAATGTACCTAACGGTTACTATATTGTTACAGTACAGGGATTCTACCGTAACGGTGGCTTTGTAGATGCTGCTGCTGCTCACAATGCAGGAACAGAAGCTCTCAACGCTGTTCTCTATGCTAACAATGAATCCACACCGATTATGTCAATCTTTGCTGACAGCAAGGAAGAAGCAGAAGGTGGATGGGGTACAGAAACAGAAGCAGGATATATACCAAACTCAATGGCCAATGCTTCTAATGTATTCACAGCCGGTGCATACGCAGCAAACAAGCTTCTTGTTCACGTTGAAGACGGTACACTCACTATCGGTGTGAAGAAGGAAGTTGAAACAGCAAATGACTGGACTATCTTCGACAACTTCGAACTTTCTTACCTCGGTGAAGAATGTGTAGCTATCGGCGGTGTAAATGCTGAAGGTACCGGTATCAATGCTGACAACTTCGCTGTTTATACTTTGACAGGTGTTCTTGTAAAGGCTGACGCTAACAAGGCAGACCTCAAGAATCTCCCTGCAGGTATCTACATCGTAAACGGAAAGAAGTATCTCGTAAAATAATAAAGCCTAATTTAAGGTTTGATTATTAATATCCTGAAAGGGAGGAAGCTCCAAAGCTTCCTCCCTTTTTGTATGCAACATATCGTAAACATCTTGGCAGAAAGATTTTGCTAACAAGTTGTCACATAATCATGTCTATGTAATGTCAGTATGTTAAAAAGCTCATTTTTCCTATTTAAAACACCTCATTATGGTTATAATATCCATAATTTATAACTTCACGGATTGTATATTGAATAAAATGTGATAAATTTGTGGGGAAATTCTATAAAACTAATTCAAAATGAAAAAACTATTGTGCGCAATATCATTTGCATTGGCGGGATTGACTTCATTTGCCCAGCTGCCATCGATACAGTTGAAGGATATTAACGGTAAAACTGTTGATACATCCAAGTTGAATAATGACGGTAAGCCATTTGTTATTAGTTTCTTTGCCTCATGGTGCAAGCCTTGCAACCGTGAGCTGAAAGCCATCAACGAAGTGTATGCTGACTGGCAGGACGAGACAGGAGTCAAGCTTTATGCCATCTCCATAGACCAAGGGCAGAACATCAACAAAGTGAAGCCGATGGTTGACAGCGAGGGCTGGGAGTATGAAGTGCTGCTTGACCCGAACAGCGACTTCCGTCGTGCGCTGGGCATACAGATGATACCTCACGTACTCATTGTAAACGGCGACGGTACTATCGCAGAATCCCGAAGCGGATACACGGAAGGTGCGGAAGGACACATCATAGAAAAGGTACGCGAACTTATCTCCGGCAAGAAATAAAGTAACTCATAATATCTAAGAATCCGATGATACAGAACAACAGACTGGCTGTTGCCGCTGCTCTTGCCGTTCTTTCCGTAGCTCCGGCTATGGCACAGAACGAGGGAGGCATCACGTTGCACGGAAGTGTGCAAAGCGATATTCTTGTACCGGAAACAGACAAGAAGATTGGCACCGACGACAAGAACAACGATGATGTGCTGACAAATACGTATGTGGACCTTAACATGATTAGCAAATATGTGGATGCCGGCGCACGCTTTGAGTATCTTGAGCATCCGCTTCCCGGATTTGTGGAGAACTTCCAGCCGGACTTCAAGGGATGGGGAGTTCCGCATATTTATGTGAAAGGGAAATATAAAGGAATGGAACTTACTGTCGGAGACTACTATGAACAGTTCGGCAACGGTTTCATTTTGCGCACATACGAAGAGCGCAGCCTCGGAATCGACAACGCACTACGCGGCGGACGCGTGAAGCTGAACAATATAAAAGGTGTGCAGTTTACTGCTCTGGCAGGTGTGCAGCGTCAGTGCTGGGACTGGAGTACGGACTCATGGATATACGGTGCGGATCTGGAAATCAATCTTGACGAATACTTCAAGCGGATGAGCAACAACGGCATCACATGGATGCTGGGAGGTTCATGGGTATTGAAGAACGAGAAGAAGCATCCGGACGGTTTTGCGAACATTAACATACCGGGCACAAACTATTATGTCAATGTTCCTCGTAACGTGAATGCTTTCGACATACGTTCTCGTTTCCAGAAAGGCAACTTCAGCATTCTCGGAGAATATGCTTGGAGAGACGACAATCCTTGTGCGGACAACGGATATATCTATCATAAGGGAAATGCTGTGATGCTTTCCGCATCATATTCAAAAACAGGATTCAGTGCCCTCGTGCAGGCAAAGCGCAGCGAGGACATGTCTTTCCGCAGCCAACGAGGCATGACTCTGGCTTCGGGATATATCAACAACATGCCTACTTTTGCTTATCAGCACACGTATGCGCTTGCGGCTTTATATCCGTATGCCACTCAGATTGGTACAATCAGTCCGAGTCTTATCCCGGGTGAATGGGCTTTCCAAGGTGAATTTGGATATACATTCAAGCGCAAGACTCCTCTGGGAGGAAAGTATGGCACAAAGCTCAAACTGAATATGAGCCATGTTCGCGGTCTTGACTATACGACCACGGAGCCGTTCCACGGTTCTCAGATTGGAACGGACGGCTACACGACCAAATTCTTCGGCATGAGCGACGAAGCGTATTATCAGGACATCAATGTTCAGCTGGAGAAGAAGTTCACAAAGAGCTTTAAACTTAACTTCATGTACATGAATCAAAGACATAACCAGACGGTTGTGGAAGGTCATGGCGGCATGATAAAGTCGAATATCTTTGTGGCAGAAGGAAAGTATCAGTTCAACAACAAAATGACTTTGCGTGCGGAGGCACAGTATCTGGGCACTAAGCACGAAAGCGGCGACTGGGTATATGGTTTGCTCGAACTTTCTGTTCTTCCGCATTTCATGTTTACAGTGAGCGACATGTACGGACGTCCTTATTTGAATGGTGTATATACAGACAAAGAGCACTATTATATGGGAAATGTCACCTATAATATAGGTTCACACCGAATCATGGCGGGCTACGGACGTACTCGCGCCGGATATAACTGCTCGGGAGGTGTATGCCGCTGGGTACCGGCAAGCAAGGGATTCCAAGTTTCTTACAATTATAATTTCTAAGATATGAAGATTGGTAAATTGTCATATATATTGTATGCGTGTGCTGCCGTGGCGGCTTTTACGTCATGCGACTCGATAGATGAAGATGAACGCTATATACTTGGCGATGCCGTTGTGGCAAAGCGCAATGTCCTCATAGAAGACTTTACGGGACAAAATTGCGTGAACTGCCCGAATGCACATGAAGTGATAGACGCGTTAAAAGCGGGCGAAAACGGAGAATCCATCATTGCAGTCAGCATTCATGCAGGACGCTTGGCTATGGACGCCCCGATTATAGGTCTGAAAACGGAAGAAGGTGATAAATATGCAGACAAATGGGGTATAGCGGTTTATCCAAGTGGCATAATCAACAGGAATCCCACAATTATAAGCGAGAACGAATGGAGTTCGGTTGTCCGCACAGAATTGGAGAAAGACGCGTCTTTGGACATTGATTTGTCTGCCACACTTTCTATGGACGGGACTTCAGTAAATATCAATACGGAATTAAAACCGACGAAAAGCATTGAAGGCAAACTGCAATTGTGGATAACAGAAAGCAACATCGTGACAATCCAACAAACATCAAGCGGATATAATGGATCCTATATACATAACCATGTATTCCGCAGCAGTGTAAACGGAACATGGGGAGAAGATGTTTCACTCTCAACCGAGAATGTGACCAAACAGTATCACATTGACATCAACAAGACATGGAAAGCAGAGAATCTTTCGATTGTAGCATTTGTATATAATGACAGCGAGGGTGTCTTGCAGGTTGTGGAAACTCCGGTGGTATCTTTAGTGGAAGATTGAACAATAATAAAATAAGAACTAAGAATGAAAAAGCTTTACTTTTTATTGACAGCCATGTTACTGACTGTAACAACGGCATTTGCACAGACACTGGGTGTAACAGTGAATGGAGTTCCAATGGAGAACGGCAAGGATTACACTCTGAAAATAGAGAATATCAAGACCGTTGTTCCCGGTGCTTTTGAAATACATGTGTATGCAATGGAGCCGGAAATATTGGTTTCTACATCTTCTGCACAGACTGTAACAGTAACAGCGGAAGACCTCGACAAGATAGAAGAGACAGCGAAAGGAATTGCACAAATCTGCTTCGGTGGTAATTGCGAACCTTTAACAAGCAAAAACGGCTTCACTGTGACAAAAGAGGCAGCTATGGAAGCCAACACCTCTCTCGACACACAGACACACATCAACTTTGGTTCTGTCATAATTATGGACGGTACGGTTTTTGATGGTGTGCCTCCGACACTGCCGATAGAGCGCAGAATAAAAATTACAGCAAAAGCAGGAAATGAGGAGTTGTCTTTTGTACTTACTCTCGTACACGACCCTGAAAATGTATTGAGCGTGAACGGTATTTCTACAGACAACGCAGTGAATGCGACAGCAGAAGGCATCAGCTACAACCTGTCCGCATCAGGAGTTCTTGATATTTATTCTGCAAATGGTGCTGCTGTTATGCACAAAACTGTAGAAGGAAACGGAATGATTTCACTTTCTGATCTTCCTGCCGGTGTATATGTATATAGCCTGAAAGCCAATGGCAAGAACTACACAGGTAAGGTAGCAGTAAAATAAATCCTCCACATATAGGTTATAAGCTTCGGAGGCGGTAAGAGCACTATAAGATTTATCATATTCCATTATGATTATCTTATATCTTACACCTTAGAACCTTATAACCTGATGTTGTGTATTGAAGAATTAACAATAAGATTATATATTGACCAAATGAACTTGAAAAAAATTACTTTGAGCATTTCTGCTCTTACGTTAGCATTGGCATCCTCTTTTGCGCAGGAAATAAATGCGGGTCAATCATCTGTTCAGATCAAGCCTTTCGGCAGCAATTTGAACAGACCACAGTTGATCAGCCGTGCGCAGAAGCGTTTTGTCACAGAGCAGGAAATTAGTGCAGTCGGTAATAAGGTGACTGCCACAGGTGCC
Organism: Prevotellaceae bacterium; assembly: GCA_021204165.1. GTDB lineage: Bacteria > Bacteroidota > Bacteroidia > Bacteroidales > Bacteroidaceae > RGIG8745. The sequence goes on along the minus strand of JAJPZU010000235.1, from coordinate 12,840 downwards.
GTCTCACTTGAAAAGGCAAAAACAACACTCCGTTCAGCCAAAATGGCAATGACCAGACTCCGTAAGGCGAATGTGCTGAGTGCCTATTCGCGTAAGGCAAACTATACGGCAGAAGACACGGTATTCTTTGAGAACTGGCATGAATGGGACGGAAAAACTTTTGATTTCATCCCTTCTACATGGTATGAAAATTCAAATGTGGATCCAAGCATCATATCGTCTGCAACAGGATATAATCCGACATGGCAAATATATAAGGGTGACGGATATTATACTCCATACGCAGTATCAGGAGATTATATGGCATGTATTCCTTATAGCGACGATATTCTTGCAGCAGACAACAAAACTATATTGACTCCGGCACCACAGCAGGACGAATGGCTTGTTTCTCCAAGAATTTCAAATGCAAAACAGTCAAACTATTTATCTTTTGATTTGGCTCTTACCCCGTATTACATGCACTACTTCATAGAGGGAACGGATACAGTGTTTGACATGAACCGTCTCTCATGCGACCTTGAGGTTCTTGTAAGAGTTGGTGGACGCGGCACAAGCTATAACCCAGACGATTATACATCCGTATTGAAAGTCTCAGACTATGTAGATGGGCTGATTGCAAACACCAATATGGAAGACGACAACGAGATTATGAAGAATCTGCTTGATTTCAGATGGCATCATTTTTCAATTTCTCTTGCTGATATTGATGTAGAGAACAAATCCATCCAGATTGCATTCCGATATACAGGAAAGAAGGGTTCCTCTATGCTGCTTGACGCAATTCGTGTCAGCGATTTGCTTCCTGTTGCCTGCTACCGTATTCCGGAAGGTTGCTTCAACTATGGTATCTCAAAGGAGTTTTATATCATAAATGGCGGTAACGGCACTCATATGATTGCACCGGCAAATGAAGAACTGACATGGAAGAACCTTTCAAATGACGATGCAAGAACATTTGAATGGAACTACACTGACGCAGCAGGAACAAATATATCCGCAACAACAAAGGATTTTGTTATACCGGCAAGCCCTGCTACCGACTTCATTGCTTATCCTCAACTGAAAGCAACAAGCGACACAAAGACTGACATCTATACAAAAGCCGGAATGATAAAATACGGCGGCAACACTGGAATGTCTTTTGCTGACGGAAGCCAGACAGTATATGGCGCAGGAAATTATGACTACAGCAAGAGTTATTGGGCTGCAAATGCAGGAGCGGGAAAATACGTGTTCGGTACAGGCGGTGAAGCTTTCTGGGGCAGCAAAGTACATGGTATAGGAAACCTGTTCGAGAAGCCAAAAGCACCTTATCTTGTTTCAGAAATATGGCTTTCACTCCTTGATTTTTCGGCAAGATCTACTGCTGAATTTTCTTGTACTATATATAAAGTGGAAGACAATGTGATAACAGACGAAGTTATTGCCACTACCAGAATAAAAGCAAGCGACGTTGTAAGAGTTAGAGACTCACAGGGAATAACAGTAGGCTATTCTATGTCATTCCCATTCAGTGACATAGTATTTATCGACTCGGCAGTGTTTGTGTTCATAGAAGGCCTCAATCAAAGCGGTGTCAACACAATCGCTCCTATGTCACAGGTGTATAACCATGATTCTGACGAGTCATACGCTTTTGTGGCTCTTTCAGGTAATAATTCTTATACTCTCTATGACGTGGCAGAAATGTTACAAAGCATGGACGGAGAAGGCAACATGTGCGTATCCATGTATATAAATCTCAATGCAACATATCCATATATCTACCCTACAAGCGGAAAGAACGAGGTGATTATTCCAAACGAAGGAGGCACTGTTAGTGTGGCATGTGAGACTTACTTCTCACCGGAAAACTGGTATCTCTATCCTGAAGCAAACTGGATAAAGGTAGATAAGTCATTCAATGAAACAGACTTCACCAGCTCACTGAACATTACCGCAGACCCTCTTCCAGAAGGTGTGAGCGGACGCCACGGAGCCGTAAGAGTAGTATCTATGGGTGCAGAAATGTACATCACAGTTTTGCAGGGTGATGCCGCAGTAGGTATCGGTTCTGTGGAATCTACTGAAAATATTAAAGCTCAAATCCTTGGTGATGCACTCGTGCTCAATTATCCGAATGAAGTGAATGCCGTTGCTGTATATAACATGGCAGGCCAGTTGTTAAAGCGTGCTTCACTCCCAGCATCAGGTCACTATACAATGGCTGCTGATGAACTTGGACACGGAACTTATATCCTGCATTTTGAAGGAAATGTACAAAAAACAGTAAAGGTAATCAAGTAAACGCTTATAAATAAGGCATAATTCAGTTTCACTCTTTCAAAAAAAGACTGAGACTGAATTGTGCGTAAAAAAAATAATATTATTATGTATAAAAAACTGCTTTTGTCGTTGACTTTTGCACTGGTTGCAATCATCCAGATTAGTGCACAATCAACAAAAAAAGTGACAGGTACTGTCGTTGCCGCAGATGACGGTTTTCCACTACCCGGCGCAACAGTCATTGTCGTCGGACATGAAACAATAGGAGCCGGTGCTGATATAAACGGAAATTTCACACTGGAAGTTCCGGCTAATGCGAAGTCATTAAAAGTAGGCTTTGTAGGAATGAAAACAGTAGTTGTACCTATAAAGTTCGGTACACAAATGAAGATTACGCTTGCAGAAGACAATGCGCTTGTAGATGAAGTCATTGTCACCGGTTACGGTTCAGCAAAGAAGTTAGGTTCTGTGGTTGGTTCTGTGGCAGCTGTAAGCGCAGAAAAAATACAGAACATCCCTACAGCAAACTTTACGGATGCCCTTCAAGGACAAGTAGCCGGTCTGTCAGTTCTTTCCGGTTCTGGTGAACCGACAGCATCAGCCATGATTCGTCTGCGTGGTGTCAATTCCATTTCTGCGGGCAATACACCGTTGTTCATACTTGATGGCAGTCCTATAACAAGTGATGTATTTAATGCCCTCAACCCTTCTGACATTGCATCAATATCAGTATTGAAGGATGCAGCAAGTACTGCAATTTACGGTTCACGTGCAGCTAACGGTGTAATCGTGCTCACATCAAAGAAAGGAAAGATGGGCGAAAAACCTACAGTCAAGATTTCAGCACAATACGGTGTTTCAAATGTAATCAATAGCGGTGTGAAGATGATGAACTCTGCTGAATACTTGAAATTCCGTGAAATGCTTGACCCTACACTTGTGAACAATGCCACATGGCTGGAACACAAGAAGGTTGTCACTCTAAACGGAATAGATACCGACTGGCAAGACTACATCTATCGTGACAACGCTCCAACTTTCAATCTCAATGCTTCTGTAACAGGCGGTTCTGAGAATACAAATTATTATCTCTCTCAACCACTTCTCAAAAGAGGGTATTGAGCCAATGTCTTCTGTAAGTCGTGAGTCTGTACGCTTCAACGAAGACATAAGAATTGCAGAAATATTCAAAGTCGGACTTGATGTCAATTTGAGTTATAACCAGAGTGAAATCAATCCGGAACAAAATGCTTCCGGCGGATTATACACTACAAACCCGACAATTTTCTCGCGTCTCGCCCGTCCGGACGATTCTCCGAACTACTACACTTACGACGAGAATGGGAAAGCCACATTCCTCAGACGTGCCGACTATCTTCATGAAAGCAAACTGTTCAACCCTTATTATTTGAATGAGAACCGCTCTCGCAAAAGTAAGGTTGTACATCTGGACGCAAGCCTCTACGAGCAGTTGAACCCTATACAGGGACTTACCATACGCGCAGCACAGGCTTTGTCCGGCTACGATGAGAAATTCAGCAATGTGCTTATGCCTGTCAATGGCTACATTTCTCCAATGAGAGATGCAGTGGACATGTTCTCAGACGGTACATCTGCCTATCGAACAGAATCCACTTTGCGTTCTTATACTTTGACTTCAACGAACACTGCGGAATACATGTTCACCGTAAATTCTTATCATAACATATCATTCCTTCTTGGTCATGAGTCAATCTATACTAAAGGAGAAGGATTCGGTGCTACCCGCAACGGTTTGACGGATATACGTCTGCTGCTGCTCTCAAATGCCACAGAAGAGCCAACTGTTACTCAATCATTTGTAGAAACGGTATTTAACTCATTCTTCGGAGAGGGCACATACAACTACCGTGAGAAATATTTCTTCAATGCAAGTATTCGTCGTGACGGAAGCTCCAGATTTGCAAAAAATCACCGTTGGTCAACATTCTGGTCTGTCGGAGGAAGATGGAATGTCATGAAAGAATCTTTCATGGCGGACTTGAAACCATACGTCAATCAGTTCGATGTCAAACTGAGCTATGGTACAACCGGTAACTCAAGCATTGACGATTATGCTTATCTTGGACTTGTTTCCGGTTCTAATATTCAGTATGACGGCAATTCCGGTATGGTGCTGATACAGCCAAGCAACGACAACCTCACATGGGAAACTGTGGCACAAACCAATATCGGAATTGAGACACGCCTGTTCAATAAACTGTCAATAGGCATTGACTACTATCATAAGAAGACTTCAGATATGCTTCTATCAATTCCTTATTCCTATACTACAGGATACGGCAGCGGACAGGGAAATATCGGAGCTATGGTAAACAAAGGTTTCGACCTTGAAGTAGGATACGACATCATGAACCGTCCTGACATGTATTGGAATGTAAGAGCCAATGTCAACTACAACAAGAATGAGATTACAGAACTTTTCAACGGACTTGATGAATACGAAATCTCAAATACAGGTCTGAAACTTCAAGTTGGTAAGCCATACGGAGAGTTCTACACTGTAAAACGCGCATATATCGACCCTCGTGACGGTTCACAGGTATGGTATGATGCCGACGGCAACTTGACAAAAACGTATGATGCAGACAACAATTCCGTATTCACAGGCAAACAGCGTTTTGCTCCGTGGGCTGGAGGATTTGGTACTACATTCCAGTGGAAAGGTCTTTCTGTCAGTGCAGACTTTACATTCGCATTAGGTAAATACGCATTCAACAATGACCGTTATTTCTACGAGAATGCTCAGAATGGAGCTACATATAACCAAAGCAAGGAGATGCTCAACATGTGGACAACACCGGGACAGATTACCAATATCCCTGCTGCCGGAGAGTTAATACAGATGGACGATCACCTCATTGAGAATGCTTCATTCTGCCGTCTGAAGAAACTTACAATCGGATATAACCTTCCAAAGCAATGGTTTGGAGAAAACAGATTCGTCAAGGGAGCTAATGTATATGTAACAGGACGTAACCTGCTTACATTCACGAACTATAGCGGATATGACCCTGAACCGGATATAAATGTAATCCAATTCAACTATCCGAATACACGTGAGTACACTATCGGTTGTGAAATTACTTTCTAATCAACAAAAACAGTAAGGAAAAAAATGAAAAAAATATATTTGGCTTTAGCTTCTATCGCACTGACTTTGGCTTCTTGTGACATGGATAAGATGCCGGAAGGTACAATCCCAGACAAAGAAGCACTGAATACTGTAGCTGATTGTGAGTCATTCCGTAATGGTATGTATTCATATATGCGTTCCCTCACGACCGGCAATTATGTCATACTCGGTGATATTCAAATGGATGACTTCCATGCAGTTATGGGAAACGGAAACCGTCTGATGGATTTCTATAACGGAACTATACTCTCCAACACCAGTGAGATAGACAGCTATTATTCCGGATTCTATACTATAATTGCCGAATCCAACTACTTCATTGAGGGTGTTAACAAGCACCTTGCAAACCCATTCCTTTTGGGAAAAGACCGCAACTCATTGAACAGATACGCAGGTGAGATATATTTCATACGTGCATTCTGCTATACCAATCTTGCAGACAAGTTCTGCATGTCTTACAAGAATGCTACAGATGTAGATGCCCCGGCATTGGGCTTGTCTCTTCAGACCGTATATGCTCCTACCGGAGATAACACAACTTATCCGGGCAGAAGTTCTTTACGTGCAACCTATCAGTTAATCAATGACGACCTTGCAAAAGCAGACAGCCTGATATCCCTTTACGAAGAGAACACGAATAACGAGCCTGCGTCCATGTCCAAATATATTACATCGGATGTGGTAAAAGCCATGCAGGCACGAGTATATCTCACGATGGAAAAAGACAAGGAAGCGGGAGAAATCGCTAAAGACTTAATTGCGACCAACCGTTATCCTCTGACAACTCGTTCACAGTTCAACAACCTTTGGCTCAATGACGAAGGAACAGAGGTGCTCTGGCAAGTAGAAATGGACTTTGCGCATCAAGGTTCTCCTACTGGAGAAAGATTCATGTCAAACACAAGCTATCCAGACTATATCCCGACAAACGAGACAGTCTATCTGTTTGATGTGAACGATACACGTTGGGATACATTCTTCAAAGACCGTGAGATAGAAAATACCGGAGGTAAGGCAACTCCTTTCTGGTTCTGCAAATACCCGGGAAACCCGACTTTGTATTCCGGTACAAACTCCAACTTTTCGAATATTTCAAAGCCGTTCAGAAGTGCAGAGCTTTACCTTATTGCCGCAGAAGCATATTACAACCTCAATGAAGAGGGTTTGGCAAATACCTATCTCAGTGCTCTTCAATCAACACGCGGTTTAGGCAACCACTCTTACACAGGTCTTGAACTGAGAGACGAGATACGTAACGAGCGCCATCGTGAACTTATCGGCGAAGGTTTCCGTATGGGCGACCTCAAACGTTGGAATCTCGGTTTCAAACGTGGCAATCCACAAGAAGGAGGCGCAGAGAATGTGATAGACAAGCAAAGCGGAGGTTACGAACTGGAATACGAAAAAGACGACTATCGTTTCCTTTGGCCTATTCCAAGCCATGAATTAGAGGCTAATCCTCAGATTAAGAACCAGCAGAATCCGGGATATTCTGCAAACTAAAAAAAGAATTCAGTAGATATGAAGAAGATTTTTTTATTAATAGCTGCCTGCACAGGACTATTGTTCACTTCATGTGGGGATGATGAAAAGTTCAACACCGGAGATGCGGTAGTCAGCATGGGACAAGCGGAATATTCTGTAAAAGAAAATAAAGGTTTGTTCTCTGTACCCCTGTCTGTGACAGGTACACAGAACGGTCCTATAGAAGTGACAGTTGGTGTAACCGCTACAGATGATAACTGTGTGGAGGACACACACTACCTTATCACTTCCAAGACTGTGACAATACCGGCATCCAAGACTACAGGCAGAACTGAAATCAAGCTGGTAGATGACCACATCATCAACGAAGACCACACATTTGATTTGAACATTACAAATGTGAAGGGAGCCAAGCTTAACTCAACACTGGCAACAACCCATGTAACTATTCTCGACAACGATGATATTCCATACGACCGTATGGGAGGTTCTTGGACTGTCACAGCCACAAACCTCATGAGTGAAAATATGAAGAAGTGACATGGACGACCAATCTCCAAGTATATGACGACAATAATCCTCTGTATGGAAGAGAATACCAAGTTTCACCGTGGCCAGATTGGACAGGCGAGGTACAGGATATTCTCTCTTTCCCGCTGAATTTCAAATATGACGAAAACACTCGCAAAGCCACTGTGACGATACAACTCGGCTCTACGATAGGTGAGGACATCAATTTCAACGATGGGACTAATCCGAATCTGGAACATTGCAACATCATCATTGCTACACCTTCATCAACCGGTCACTCCACAAGCGGAGTGCTTACGGGAACTGTAAGCGAGGATTTTGAGACCATTACCTTCGACTATCCGATGATGGGTCTCATTATCTCATCAACCTCACAGCCTTATGCGTACTTCTTTAATTTCAGCAACTTGAAATTTACATTCAACAAATAAAACCAAACAAAGCATAAACGGATTAATGAGAAAGCGCATCGGTTGGTGTTCATATCTCTTAATCCGTTTTGCTTATAATATCAGAAAAGAATGATGAAGAAAAAGAATCTTATAACATTATTGCTATTAGCTGCCGGTACGTCAGCAATAGCTGCACCGCGAAGTGCAAGTCAAGCTCGTGAGATTGCCGCAAAGTTCATTGCCCAGCAGCCCAAGTTTGTCCGCACCACTTCAGACTTCAAACTGACACTCGAAGCTTCAGTCATTGCCAATGCCAAGACAAGAGGCACAGCCAATGTCTTCACAGAGTTCACTCCCTACTACATCTATAATGTAGGAGCTGACCAAGGATACGTGGTTGTTTCCGGAGACGACACATTCAAGGACGTACTCGGATATTCCGTTACAGGAACTCTAAGTGCCGACAATCTTCCAGAAGGTCTGGCATACATGCTTGACTTCTACACACGTGAAATGGAAGCAGCCAAGACATACGGAACAATTCCTGAAAGGACATACGTATCAGACAGCCAGAAAGATGTAGAGCCACTGATACAGACACGCTGGAACCAAGACAGCCCTTACAACATGCTCTGTCCAATCACGAAAGAAGGGAAAGCCATGACCGGATGTGTGGCAACTGGTATGGCACAAGTCATGAAATACTACGAATACCCGGCAAAAGGTATAGGCTCCCACACCAATGCCAATGCCACTTCGTGCACGGCCAATTTTGGTGAGACCACATACGACTGGGCAAATATGACCAATACCTACGGGAACTACTCTTCAGATGCAGAATGCAACGCTGTGGCTACATTGATGTACCACTGTGGCGTGGCTGTCGATATGATGTATTCAGCCTATGCAAGTGCAGCCGCAGGTCCTCTTGCAGCACAAGCACTGGTCAATTATTTCGGCTATAACAAAAACATATTGGTCGAGAGCCGCGACAATGTATCTCTCGGCGCATGGAAGGCAGCCATCTTTGAAGAATTAAACGCTCGCCGTCCTGTGATGTTCCAAGGAGTGGGCGACATGTCAGGAGCAATGGGTCACTTCTTCGTGCTCGACGGTTACGAAGCAGCCACCGGCAAATTCCACTTCAACTGGGGATGAGCAGGAATGTACGACGGATATTTCGAGATTACAGCCTTAGAGCCGGGTGCCGGAGGTATCGGTGGAGGAGTAGGTTCTTTCAATTATATGCAGAACATATTCCTCAGAGTACAGCCGGAAACATTGGGAGAATATGTAAGCCGTTTCGAAGCAGAGACAATACGTCCTCTGAAGTTTAATTACAGCCGTGGAGCCGCAGTCCAGTTCGAAACAACGAACCTTGTACACAATGCCGTAAACTTCAATAATGGAAAGCTCGGTTTGGGTATCTACAAAGACGGAGAACTTTACATGACTTTGGGTATGAACACTCTTCAGACCACAGGATTCAGAATCGGCACATCAGTATCGGCACTGACGTTCTCATCTGCAATCCCAGCAGACGTACCTGACGGAACTTACCAAGTTTGTGTCGTTGCGCAGAATGAAGGTCAAGAGAATGTAGATATTGTCCGCGCATACTACAATAACATTACAACGTGGAACATGACTATTTCAGGAAAAAACATCACATTCCAAGGGGCAACAAAAAAATGGGAAGTAACAGACGAAAGTGCTCCGGTACTGCTGACGTCAGACAAGAACACTGTCTATGCAAACCATGAAGCTCAGTTCTCAATCACAGTAAAGAACAGCGGAACAACGGAATATTATGATGAAGTAGGTGTACGTGTATATAAGGGGCGCACATCCTCTCAGTCCCAGTATCTCACCGTTCCATGTCGCCTTGCTCCGGGTGAAAGCCGCACACTCATCCTCAGCGGTGTTATCTCAGTTCCTGAAGGCGACGGATATACAGCCGTAACATGCTACCGTGACGGCGACAAGATGGTTGACCTCTCAAATAAGATAAGCATATTGGTTGACTCCGAAGAAAACAGTATTGACGGAATTGAGGATTCAGCTCTGCCTGTTGTCTCTGTCGAATACTATACACTCTCCGGCATTCAGATTGCCAAACCGGAATCTGGCATCGCTATCCGCAAAACCATCTATTCAAACGGTTCATCCAAGACCGAGAAGGTTGCATACTGATCCGAATTCAGATACAACCCGTCTCAAAGCAAGCTTGCTTTCGATGCCCTTCAAACATGAAAACAATCATGAACGGCATCCATAAATTAAGAAAGGGAATGTGCACATCAAATCGGCACATTCCCTTTTTTATGCTATTCTGTAAGATTTATTTTCAGATTACCAACCATTATCGACCATCCAAAGAACGCTACCCGCCTTGTCAAAGTGCAGACAGCAAACTTTTGCAGCCCACCAAGACATCCGGTCACTACAAATAAAACAAGAATAGTTCAAATCGTGTCTTTCTATAAAAGCCATTCTTATTCCATCACCTAACCTTTATATTGCCCTTCTTTATAAAAGAATCCTCTGTGAGGTTCATCAACAATTCACGCTTCTTTGCAGAACTCAGATGCTTGCTGTCAAGATTATATTCCTTATTGCTTTCTATATAATCATCAACACTATGCAAAAATTTTGCAGGATTTCCTCCTACCACACAATTGTCTGGAATACTCTTTGTCACGACACTTCCTGCTGCAATCAGCACTCGGTTTCCAATAGAAACACCGGGCATAATCAAAGCATTTGTCCCGATGTACACCCTGTCACCAATGGTAACTTTGCCAAAACAATCAAAATTACGATACCGGTCGCGAGCCACACTACATCCTCCATGTGTGAATATTTTTACTCCTGCGGTGATGGTGCAATCCGACCCGATGGTTATCAAGTAAGGTTCAGAGCTCCAAAAACATGATGCGATAGAATTTCTTTCGCCCATTGAAACACCAGCCATTTCCGCTCTGTCACGCAAAGGAAGATGTCGTTCTACACTTCGCGCCAGCCGTTTGGTAATCAAAAACTTTCCTCCACACACAGCAACAGGCTTAAGCAAACGTGCAAAAAAAACGATTCATTTTATTTTTTATTATAATTAAGATTACACCATTCTGCAAATAGCTTGATGTCCTTATTTACAGCATATCTATCACTAATTAAACATTCCGCAGGAGGTGAAAATCCGGAACATCCCCAGAACGTTTTTATCTCCAATCATCTAAGACCGCATCAGAAACAAGCAGTCCCACACAAAAGAGACTCGTCCGATTTTATACACAGCATGGCATATTATTAAATGCCATGCAGGCATAATCTCTCATGAAAAACCGGACTCAAGTTACAAATATACCATCTTTTTTGTAATGAAAAGGCTTTTGTTCTAAATATTTTCAAAGTCTGTGTTGATATTCCCATTCAGACATATAAAAGCAGAAGTGTCAGTCAACCACCTGTAACACAACAAGAAATATTTATTATGCGCGAGTTCAGGACAAATTACATTCAAAACCGTTCAAGTATTCTTGATTTCCCATCTTCACAGACAACGATTCCGGTTTGTGACCAAAGAAGCGACATGCCGCGAGCATTCCACAAAAAAGAAGCTGTTCTCAACAGTTCTTCTAAACAAAATATCGAGTACACCCCCAGAATACAGTCAGAACCGAAACCGCTGCTCACGTCAACGAGTCTCAGACAAAGCAGCATAAACCGCAGCCGACACACGAGATATTGCCTCGGAAGCCTGTTTCTCCGAACCATTGAAGTCCTTGACAAGGACTGCCAGCGTGTAATGGCGACCATCGGGCAATGCCACAAAAGCCACGTCATTATGCGCTGACAACACACCATGCTCATCCCTGAATCCCGAACCGGTCTTATGCGCCACCGTCACCCCGTCTTTATCTGTCAACGGCTCCACAATGCGGTCTGTCCCGGTTTTGCACTCGCGGAGTGCCGTACAAATGAAGTCGCGGTTTCGGGAGCCGATGATGCTGTCCGTAAACAAACGATTCATCAGACACGCAGCACCAAGCGGTGAGGAATGATTCTCATAGCACAAAGCATGGTTACTCCACATATCGGACTCTGTAACCGCAAGACGGAAAGTTTCGCGAGGAATAAGAGTAGAGATAAAGCGGTCTGCATCGGCGACACTCTCTATGTTCTCAAACAGGTAGTTGCTCGCGTTATTGTCGCTTTGTATCAGCGCATACCTGATAAGCTCACCTACGGATATTCTGATGCTGTCGCTGCTATAGTCCGTCAGCATCGGCGACCATGTATCCGGATTCAGCTGCTCGCGCCTTATATCCACAATCGAATCAGTGGTTGTGCCGCGCAGTTCGAAAAGACGGCATATCGATATTGTCTGATGAAGCTTGAACACACTCATCAAAGGATATTTGTCCTCATCGTTCACCACCACAGTGTCCCCCCTGTCTGTCAGCAAGGCAATGCCAATCTCCCCGGGATATTCTCCGGCAATGCCCGTCAACGAGTCCTTCAGTTCCTCCATCATCATCCGGTTTGCAGACAGTGTTTCCGTCTGCTTTGTGCCGGAAACGGAACAGGATGAAAGAACCACTGTTATCACATATAAAAAACAAGAAACAACTTTTTTATTCATATTATCGGGGAGTTAGCAAGTTTTCAAATTACAACTTTAGTAAATTACTACAAAGATGGTGAATTATCTTCAAACACAATTCGTTTCAGACCAATAACTTTGCTTACCAATAGAAAAGTAACTGAGGAGTCTGTCAAGTGTACACGCACAAACATTTTAGCATGTTTAAGTTGAACATATTCACAGGGGTCTTATGTAGATTTGGTGGGGTGTTTTCGACTGACTACTCATGTAGATTTGGTGGGTGTTCTCGACAGACTCCTCCGTCGCTACGCGCCACCTCCCCTAACTTAGGGGAGGAGCCAAGTTACCGTATTGGGTGTTTTCGCCATTGGGATTTTCAT
>JAJPZU010000072.1 GCA_021204165.1 Prevotellaceae bacterium | reverse complement strand
CTCCCCTAAGTTAGGGGAGGTGGCGCGGTAGCGACGGAGGAGTCTGTCGAAAACACCCACAAAATATACATGGAGGAGTCTGTCGAAAACATCCATAAAACATACATGAGGAGTCTGTCTAAAACATCCACAAAATATACACGAGGAGTCTGTCGAAAACATCAAATTCGCACAACCTCTAAAGCAAAAAAGCCTACATCCTCTCTGTCTCTATCCCTTTCTTTCCAAATTTTTCGTTTATTCCGGTGTTTTTCCGTAAGTTTGCAGAAATTATCAGGGAAAGCTTTTAAGCCTTTTCCGGTCTGGCAGAAAGACAGGAAACAACATTATTACAAAACAATATAATATATATGAAGAAATTAATCCTTTTCGCATTATTCCTTGCGACAGCAGGTGCAACCATGACCATCTTCCAATCATGCGATAACGGCGAAACATACGCAGACATGAAAGAAAAAGAAAAGAAAGCGATACGAGGCTTTCTTGAAAACAATGACTTCGTAGGGAAAATCAATGTGATAAGCGAATCGGAATTTTATGCGCAAGATTCCATTACGGACACCGCACAGAATCAGTTTGTTCTGTTTGAAGACGATGGTGTGTATATGCAGATTGTGCGTAAAGGCGAGGGGCAGACAATGGTGGAAATGGCAAAAGAGTTTCCGGACAGTACTGTGAGCAAACAGATTCTGTGCCGCTATCTGGAATACGATATTGAAGGTGGAGACACTACAAGCAGCAACATATATACTCCGGCTATTGTAGATAAGATGCTGTGTAAGTATGTACACAGGGGAAGAACTTATACGGCTTCTTTCACAGAAGGCTACATGCAATCGACATACAATTCGACAGTGCCTTCCGGATGGCTCAAGCCGCTCGACTACATCCGCCTGACAAGAAATGCAGGAAGAATCGCCAAGGTACGTATCATTGTCCCGCACTCTTCCGGAACGACCAACGCATCGCGATATGTGCTGCCTTGCTATTATGAAATCACTTATCAACTGGGAAGATAAATCAATTCATCAATATAAAACCAACAAAGAGTATGTCATTAATAAAATCAATCTCCGGTATCCGCGGAACCATAGGAGGTAAAGCGGGAGAGGGCTTGAATCCACTTGATATTGTAAAGTTCACATCTGCATACGCCACTTTCATCCGTCGCACGACAAAGGTTACTACCAACAAGATTGTGGTGGGAAGGGATGCACGTATCTCAGGCGAAATGGTGAAGAATGTGGTATGCGGAACACTCATGGGAATGGGGTTTGATGTGGTGAACATCGGTCTCGCCTCTACACCGACCACAGAAATAGCTGTCGCAATGGAAGGTGCATGTGGAGGCATCATCATCACGGCAAGTCATAATCCGCGCCATTGGAATGCCCTGAAACTGCTGAACGAGAAGGGCGAATTTCTTAATGCTGAAGAGGGAAACGAGATTCTACGCATTGCAGAGGCGGAAGAGTTCGACTTTGCCGACGTTGACCACATGGGACACTATTCGGAAGATGACACATACAACCAGAAGCATATAGACATGGTTCTCGGACTCGACCTTGTAGATGCGGAAGCTATACGCAAGGCAAACTTCAAGGTGGCATTCGACTCCATCAATTCTGTAGGAGGAATCATTCTGCCGATGCTTCTCCGACAACTCGGAGTGCAGACCGTTACTCCGCTCTATGCAGAGCCTACCGGCGACTTCCAGCATAATCCGGAGCCTTTGGGAAAAAACCTGTCTGACATTATGGAACTGATGTCACGCGGCGAACACGATGTGGCTTTTGTGGTTGACCCTGACGTTGACCGTCTGGCATTTATCTGCGAAGACGGAACCATGTATGGAGAAGAATATACACTCGTGACAGTGGCGGACTATGTGCTGAAGCACACGCAAGGGAACACCGTGAGCAACCTCAGTTCTACTCGTGCGCTGCGCGATGTCACAGAGAAATACGGAGCGGAGTACAATGCGGCGGCTGTAGGCGAAGTGAATGTCGTGACAAAGATGAAAGACACGAATGCTGTAATTGGCGGAGAAGGGAACGGAGGTGTCATCTATCCTGCCGCACACTACGGAAGAGATGCTCTTGTCGGAATAGCCTTGTTCCTGAGCCACCTTGCTTATGAGGGCAAGAAGGTAAGCGAGATTAGAAGGTCTTATCCGGAATATTTTATAGCCAAGAACCGTATTGATCTTGATGCGGCAACAAATGTAGATGCCATTCTGGAGCGTGTGAAGGACTTATATAAGAATGAGAAGGTGAATGACATTGACGGTGTGAAGATTGATTTTCCGGACAAATGGGTACACCTGCGCAAATCAAACACAGAGCCGATTATCCGCGTCTATAGCGAGGCTTCCACAATGGAAGAGGCTGACGCTCTCGGGAAAAAGATAATGGATGTGGTCTATTCGCTGAAAGGCTGACCATATACCTATATATATAATAGAAAGAAAATCTCCTGTCATTCCGACATATCGAGAATGACAGGAGATTTTCTTTTTTGCAAAGACTACACACTCTTGTGTTGGAAAAATCACATAAGCTTCATCGCCTTTTTCTGAAACAACGACTATTCAACCGCTTCCCAACGGAAAACCGTTCCGTTGCGCCTTCCGGGGTCAGCACCTTGCCAGTCGGCTGAATAAGGAGCACCGTCATAAGCATCCTTGCCCACATAGCGGTTTGTCGGCAAAGCCAGCAACATACATTCGTTGCGCAACATGTCCTGCCACATGAATACAGATGCCCTCTCTTTGTCTGACGTCAGGCGCACATCGCCGGAAAGTCCTTCTCCTGCAATATATACGTATCTTCCGTCCGCACACTGCAAAACCACTTTCCCGGCTCCTTTGTCAATCACTTGGAAATGACTCTGCGGAGATTTGGCTTCGCGACTGCCTTGCCAAGTATCGTGCATCAATCCTTTCGGTGTAGCCCACATCGGGTTTCCCGTGGCAAGGTTGATTAAGCGCACAGTCTTGCCAAACGGAATGTTGCCGGAACGGTCTGCCATCGGTTCCTCTACGGTGAAATCATCAAAATCCGCATATCCGCCTTTCCGCCCTCCGCTGTTGTTGGCAAAAAGCATGGTGCGTGAACCTTGGAATGTCTTCAGCTGATAAGGCAGGAGAACAGTGTCACCGACATTCTCAAAGCTGCGGTTATCGACAGAATAAGAGAACTGAACTTTGTCGTTATCGTAATCTCCGTCTATGCGCAGCCAGAGTTTCTTGTGTTTCTTTATATCCAAGTCTTTGGTCTTATTGCCATACTGGTCATGCCAGCGCAGAGTCATTCCCTCCGGTGAGCACACCACACCAAGCCATGCACAGGGAATATTCTGTATGCCAAGACCGGCAATGTCGCCCGGCTTCAGATGCGAAGCATCGAGCATCACAGTGGTTGTGGAGACAGGCCCGACAACTCTTTGTGTGAGAGAATTGCGTGCACGGAGCAAATCAGCGGCCGGCATGGTATGCAGGCGCAACACACCTTTGTTCAATGCCCACATCTTGTCGTCCGGATTATGATTCCATTGCCACACTTTCTGCAAAGACTTCAAAGAGAAGTCGTCAGAACGTTTGTACGGTCCGTGAGGTTTGACCGTGTCCGTACCGGCAATGACAGGCTTGCTCCATGTTCGTGGTGAACGTCCTAAGTTCCCTTCAAGTCCGAAGAAGGGCCAGCCGTCTTTCCATGTCACAGGAGACAGGCATGTTGTCCGCCCAACGGAATGGAAATCCTGCATAGACCATCCCCACCAGTCGCCGTTCTCAAGCTGCACAATACCGCCTTGATGAATCGTATTGCAAGCAAAAGCACGCTTGTCCGGTGCATTAAGCGTAAAGTCAAACCCATCAGAAGGCACTTTTCCTTTGTCGGTTGCATTAACCGTTGACCATCCGGAATGGTATCCGTATGACTCTCTCTGGCTGATTACGCATGTCTCGTATGGTCCGAAAATGTTCTTTGCACGCGCACATTGCATACGTCCCATCGGCGCATAGTCGGCACTGATGATATAGTACATCCCGTCAATCTTATAAATATGGTGTCCCTCACCCATTGCGTTTCCGCCCGGAATTATCACTCTTTCGCTTCCTTCTACGGGTCCGCTGAAGTCCGGTTTCAATTCTGTACACTTAACTTCATCATAGCCGTGAACCGCATAAATCTTCCCGTCGTCATCAAAAAGAACGGACAAGTCATATATTCGTCCTTTCATGTTGACATGTTTCCACGTGCCTGTAATCTTTTCACTTATATAGACTTGCATTCCCACACCGTTGATATTGGAAAATACATAGAACTTACCGTTGTGATAACGTATGCACGGTGCCCATATTCCTTGTCCATACACTTCCTTGCCTTCTTCCAGCGAGAACTCCGGACGTCCGGGAAAGTCGAAGCGGTCAAAGCAATAGCTCACATTTGTCCAGTTTACAAGGTCTTTCGAATGCAGAATGACAAGCCCGGGAACACTGTGCATGGTGGTTCCGGCCAAATAGAAATCACTGCCGACACGTATGATGTCCGGATCTGAAAATTCGTCATAGAACAGCGGATTCGTGAAAGTACCGTTTCCGTTGTCCGCGCTCCATGTCTCCGTAGCCGGTGCCTGTGCAGACGAAGCACAAGCAAAGGAAGCAAGTGTGAGACCTGCAAGAAAGGTTTTGATAACGTTTCTCATATCTTTATTTTTTGAGGTTTAACTTCATTGCCGCGAATGCAACAATCATAAATCTCGTTAAAGGTACTCTTTTTATATCTAATTCAACGGACAAACATGACAAATCTTTCTTCTTTTGGGACATTATCACAACATAAAGTCACAAATACAGCAAAGAAATTCTACATTCTGCCCAATTTAAATCTAAATATCAGATAAAAACGCATACAACATTTATTCCAAACTAACAAAAAACTCTATCTTTGCTACATCATTCATGAAAAAATCAAAAAAAAAACAACATAACAATATGGAAAAATTAATTGTCAACTCTTATGATGAGTTTGCTTCTCATCTGGGCGAAGTACTTGGAACTTCCGAATGGTTGCAGGTAGATCAAGAACGTGTTAATCAGTTTGCCGATGCCACTCTTGACCACCAGTGGATACATGTAGATGTGGAACGCGCAAAAGTGGAAAGTCCATACAAGTCAACCATTGTACACGGCTATCTCACTCTTTCTTTGCTGCCTTATCTTTGGGACCAGATTATTCAGGTGAACAATCTGAAGATGATGGTAAACTACGGCATGGACAAAATGAAGTTCGGACAAGCTGTAGTCACAGGAAGCAGTGTCCGTCTTGTAACCACTCTACAGTCTATTGTCAACCTTCGCGGCACTTGCAAGGCTGAGATTAAGTTCAAGATTGAAATTAAAGACGCAAAGAAACCTGCTCTTGAAGGTGTTGCCACATTCTTATATTATTTCAACTGACAAGAAAAAAATCGGGAGAACTTCATCCGGCAAGTGCCGGAAAGGCAACGGATGTTCCCTGATAGTCAACTGAAAATTCAAACAGTGCCCCAAAAGTTCAAAACAAACTTTTGGGGCACTGCTTTCTTAATTTCCGTCCGGCTTGGCAATCTCCGTAAACGGAGAGTCGTTCCAATGGAACTCATCCCTCGAATCAGGAGTCGCCGGATTGAAAGTCTTATAATCGTCGCGCAGATATTCAATAAGCGGAAGGTTAAGCTGTTTCATACCCTCTACCACCATCTTGGAAATCTCGTATGCTCCATACGGATTGAAATGGGTGTTGTCAGCAAAAGCCGTCGTCTGTCCCGGATAAGTTCCGGCAGGATAATGCACAAAAGCTTGCTTGGACGGTTCTACCCCCATCGCCTCATAGAATGTGCGGGTCATATCATGAAGTTCTATGAGCTGCACACCTTCACGTTTGGCCACCCACCGCATCGCATCCGGATAGTCGGCATGAGTTTCCTGAATCTTCCCGTCAGAGTCAAAAGAACGACGCTGCGTAGGAGTGACAAACACGGGGACGGCCCCACGCTTGCGTGCCTCATCGACAAAAGTCTTCAGGCATGTGGCAAAATTATAATACGCGCCGGCTCCCGCAAACTTCTGCTTCTGATCGTTATGTCCGAACTCAATAAAGATATAGTCTCCGCTCTTCATCAGCGAAAGAATCTTTTTCAATCTGTTGGCAGCAATGAAAGTAGAGGCTGTCTCACCGCTTTCTGCATAATTGGCAAAGCAGACTCTGTCGTCAAACCAGCGCGGTATCATTTGTCCCCAGCTTGCCCACGGTTCATTGTCCTGATCCACCACTGTCGAATTGCCGCAAAGCCATACTGTCGGAACCTTTTCGTCTGCCGGTTCTATGCGTACTGAAGCACATGCCGGAACATCGCCATTGATTTCAATCGTAAGCTTATCGTCCCAGTTGAGCTTCGACTCCTCACGCTTCTTAATCTTCACACGGTCATTGTCGCCAATCTTCGTGTTTCGTTTGTTGACAACAAACGAATAAGTCTTAAACTCTCCTTTCTTCGTTGGAACATTCTCCAGAAAGAGTCTTCTCGATTCTGCCCGAACTGTAGTCATTCCCTTGATTTTGCTTGACCCTAAAACCACTGTCACCTTATAGTTTCCGTCAGGAACCGCCACAGAGAAAAAGAAAGTCTTGCCCACAGACTGCGGAGCCTCTATGAAATCATAGCCATAACCTTTAGCATCAGAGTAAACATCACCGGCTACAACCGGAGTCCCTCCTTTCACTTTCTTGTCGAAAGAGAATTGATAGTTTTGTGCGCTGACAGCCACAAAAGAGGCCGCAAGGGCGCATAATGTAAATATTCTTTTCATCATGTTCGTTTATTATTTCTACATCTTCAAATGACCGGCCTACAGTTTTCAAGATTACAGACCGCAGACCGCATACAGACAATCGGTCATTGCCTTGCCACCTTGCATTCTTAGAAAACTTTCTTCGGCTTCAGCTCATCAGGAGAATCCTTCGTGAACATATCGACCTTAGGAGCTACCTTCGTAAATAAATCCTCCACTAATTTCACGTCGATATTAAACTTCGGCTCAAACTTGTCGGAGTTTATATATTGCAGGATAGAAGCCCGCATCTGCCGTGCCACGATACGACTGTCGAGATTGTTTGTCAAATCCATCGTGGTCATCACAAGTTTTCCGCCAAGCACTTCCGCCTCAAACAACATTCCTATTTTCCGGGAAATAAACCACGTGTCGATACTCTGGACAAGCGGCTGAAAATCCGCCGGAAAATCCGTGAACTGCATCACTTGTGCACGATTGACAAGTTCCCACCACTGCAAGTCGCTATGGTAATCAGTAGGGAAAAGTTCAAATATGGAATGCGTGTTCTCCACAAAAATACCTGTAGTATGAGGAGGACGCATCTTAAACCATGAGGTATTCCAGAACACCGGAGTGAACTGCTGAACAACCTCCTTGCCGTAAGAAATCTTTCCTGCTGCACAAATCAGCACCTTTCCGCCTTTCTTCAACACCGCTTTCGCCTTGTCGTCAAGGGTGTCCGTCACCAGCACATTCCCCTTGTCGTCAGAAACTTCAGCCGGATAAACCCAGAAATCCCACGAGTTACGGCACTCCGCATTGTCATTATAAGCATCCACACCGGGGATTGAAACGGTCAGATTCAGCTTCGACGGTCTCTCGATGCCGCTCAAATTAAAATTGATACTGCCAAGTTCCCGATTCGAACCAACAGGAATATCGCCCCCGGTAAGACTGCCTTCCGCAAGCACTTCCGAGGTTTCCGGATTGAAAATCTTATATACAGGCTGCACATTCTCTAAATCCTTGCCGGCAAACTGTGCCACTTCAATAGCCGCCTCGAACTTTTCATTGTTCTTATAGGTAAACTTAGGAATACGCGCCAACGGCACAACCGGTGCACAGAACGTGCGGAAGTCCTCCGCAGAGCAATAGCCTTTGTCTTCAAAGAATACATTGGTGACACCCACAAGAGCCGTTCCCTGACCGGAATAGTCGTTGAGAGCAAGCAATTGGAAACCGGCATAATCGGGGGTACGCAGTGTGCGCTCCACCTCATGTTTGTAGCATAGATATTGCAGCTTGCCGCTTGCCAGCATGAAGTCTCTTGCTCTCGATTCCATGCCGTTATCGCGAAGAATATCACGGAAAATTTCAAAACTCTTCGCCTTGTTCACTCCCGTATATTTGCCAATCTCATCGAAATCGGGGAAGGCGCACCACTGCCCCGTCTCATGCGAAACGTATGGGCAGCTCACCGTGTCAATCTTCGCGCGGAAATCATACATCGACTCCGGCGCGCGGCGCGCCCACTCTCCAAGTCCTCTTGCTCCCGCCTTCACATGATATTCATTTTTCGGTTGCCATGCCCATCCTCCGCCAACAGAAGCACCGGTATAGACACGGCGCGAATCCGTCTTCTTCCAATAGTCAACAAAGTCCGACACCCATTTCACCCAGTTTCCTGCCGGCTCGTTGCCACATGCAAGCATACAGAAAGAAGGATGATTGCCATATACCCGACTTATCTCTTTGGTCTCTGCCATCAGATAAGAGTCAATCTTCTGTCCGTTACCCGGCTTGACACCATGATTAGGCCAGCTTGGTCCTTCCGGCTGAATGTAAAACCCGACCATGTCCGCTGCAAGAAACGCTGCCTCCGGCGGACAATAGGAATGGAAACGCACATGGTTGAGTCCGTATCCACGACAAATGCGGAACACTCTCAGCCAGTCCTCCAGATTCATCGGAGGATAACCGGTAAGCGGGAAATCGCAGTTTTCAACAGTTCCTCGCAGCTGCACCTCACGGCCGTTCACATAGAACATCTTGCCGCGCACTTCAAACTTGCGCATACCGAACACCGTTTCCCGCCCGTCGGTTCTGCCTTTCTTCACCACCTCGGCTTTGAGTCTGTAAAGCGACGGCGAAAACTCGTCCCAGAGCAACATGTCTTCACCCATATCAAGGACAAGCTCCACTTCATTCATTCCTTTCTGCAACTTCAACTTATTGCCCTCCATCGATACACGATGGCTGTGCTGCGTATTGAAAGATTCAGCAGAAAGATTGACCATAACTTTTCCGGCCTCAGCTCCGTCTATTTTCAGTCTGACCACCGCCCTGCGGTTATCTACATCCGGAAAAACCTGCACGTCCGTCAGATGCGTGGCCGGCAGCTCACGCAGTTCCATCCGTCCCACAATTCCGTTCCAGTCACCTTGCGTCTGGTCTGTAACAGAATGGCTGTCGATGCCGACTCCTACGGTTTCCACCCTGTTGTCTATACGCAAAGCAAACGTGTTGACACCTTGACGTATATATTCAGTCACATCATACTCATGAGCCACAGACAGGCTGTTCCTCATGCCGACTTCCTCGCCGTTCACCCACAACGTAGTTTCTATATGAGGACGCTCCAAATAGACCACATATCGGCATCCTTTGTCTATGGATGCCAGTTCCACATGCTTCTTATACCATGCCACACCTACATAATGCTTGTCCGGAGTAAGAAAGAACTGAAGTTTCATATTTCCCTTCTGCCTGTACTTCTTCATATAAGGATTATAGAAATATGAACTGTCGTAAAGACTTCCCACCCATTTTGTGTCAACAGATATGTCATCGCCCTTTAGCCGCTCGGGCATGGAAGCCGGAAGACGCATAGTGTCGCCCAACTTCTTCTGACTGCCATACCATTCTTCCTTCCGTCCGACATCCTCCCGGTCTATCTGGAACTCCCACTGACCGGAAAGATCTATCACATTGCCGGCTACTTTCTCCCGTACATGCTGTTTGATTTTCTCGCGTCCGCTCTTCGACTGCTGCTGATTATCCGCAAAAACAGAAGTAAAGCATAGCATAGAAATTAAAACAAAAATCCAATTTCTCATCTTTGTTATTTGATTTAAAGTTAAACCACGTATTACTGCAACAAAAATACGACAATTTCTTTACAGAAAGAAATAAAAGGCTGACAAACAAAAAAGGACAAAACAAAAAAAGACTGACTGTAAAAGATTTACAATCAGCCTTTCCCTCTCGTCTGCCCAAAGTAGCGGGACCCGGGATTGAACCGGGGACCTCATGATTATGAATCATGCGCTCTAACCAGCTGAGCTATCCCGCCTTGTTTTCTTTAGCGAGTGCAAAGGTAGGCATTTTTTTCTTACCTGCAAATAAATGTCCGATTTTTTTAATGCAAATGTTCTTTTGAGACTGTACGAAAGCCCCAAAAGGGCTCCGGGAACTGCTCGGTGTGCACAAATTACACACAACTTTGACAAATAAAGAAACTGTTTAGATTTATTTTTAAGAAACTTTGAGAGAGGGGGAAGGACTGCAATTCAGACAAACAGATTATAGCACCTGCTCCCATAAGACACCGGTGCGCCAAACAAACTTTCATTGTCCATCGTACTGACATTTAGAAAATCTAAAAAAAGCACATATTAATTATATACGGACAATGCGCTGAAAACATATTGTATATGCAGAGAAAAACTAAAAACAGTACGCAGAAAACTTTAATCGGCACTGCCGATTATAAAAACGGCACTGCTGATTATGTAAACGGCACTGCTGATTATAAAAACGGCACTGCCGATTAAAGTTTTCTGCGCACTGTTTTTTACTCCTCTCCGCACTGATTTTTTTATTTTATCGGCAATTTAATGCCCAAACCTAAGCAAACAATTATCAGCAGATACTCATGCTGCCTGCATCACTTCCTGCTCAACTTGCAAAACCAACTCAAAAATCATTCTCAAAGTCTTTTGATAAAAATTTCAAAACAGCTTCTAAATACAAACAACATCCGACTTGAACACAAAAGCGGAACCAAGCCTGCACCTCGTAACCGGGAATATTTTCAACGGAGTTGTAGTTGAGTTCGGATAATTCCATAACAAAAGCAGCCTTGTGATTTGTTCACAAGGCTACTCCTGTCATAGTGGTGTCTAAAAGACAGCTACACGGCTAATATTTGCTTTCTGCTCCGCCGATAAAGCTCATTGGCTGCCAAGGTTCAAGTTCGGGATGCTTATTTTCAGATGCACCACGAAGCATCCACACCATATTACGCGCCAATGCTCGCATAGTCTGCATTCCCTCGCGGTCTTCCGAAGCTTCGCCCGGTTCATTGCCATACACGATATTCCAATATTGAGATGTGGCAACGGGGCAATTCATCATCATCCACGGCATATTAAGGACTTGATATGCAAATGATGCACCTCCTCTGCGACACACTGCAATATTAGCCACAGGCTTAAATCTGAACGCTGCACCATTACTGTAAAGCATTCTTTGCAATAGACAAAGCCAGCGTGCATCGGGAACTCCATAGTACACCGGAGCACCTATAACAAATCCATCAGCTTCAGCGGCTTGTGCGCTGATTGCATTAGCGGCATCATCATTGAAAATGCAACGTCCGTTACCATTTTCTTTGCATTTATCGCATCCGATACATCCGCGAACAGGCTTAGTTCCTAAATTTACGATCTCAGTTTCCACCCCTTCGCTTTGCAATACTTTCGCCACTTCTTCAAGAGCGACAGCCGTATTGCCTTTAAGGTGGGCACTACCATTGATAAGCAAGACTTTACTCATATACTCCGTTTTGATATTTTTTCAATGCAAATTTAGTGGTAATCCACTAAATTTCAAAGAAAAGCTTCCATGTTGAATATCTGTTTATCGCTGTTGTAGAGCCGTCACTCAGAGTTTCGACAACAGCTCTGAGCCGGTCATGACATCCATTTGGGAGAACGCGAAGAGCTTTTTTCCAAGGTCTTTGAGTGATGCTCCGATATGATATACCGTCTCATCTATTATCTGGAAACGGTCGTGGGCTTTGGTGTAGGTGTGTAATGTCATGCCGGGATACAGTGCGTTATGTCGCTCGACATCCTGACGGAGCTGTAGTGAGTCTTGCCGTCGTAAATATCTACGGTCACACCGGGTTTCCGTTTTGACAGCTGCACCAACACGGTGTCATCTATACGTGAGTTCGGGATAAGACTTTGCTAAAACAGGGTCAATTGAGCTGAATGCTCCATATGCACGGACAGTGCCTGTGGTTTGTTTTCAAAGAAGGAGTAAGCCGTAAGTGCGGCACAGATGTTCATGATGAAACTGTGTATGGAGCGATGCCTTGAATGCACGATGTTGGCCTTGTTCTTGAGCAGGTCGTTGATGCATTCTATGATGCACCTCTTGCGAAGCATGACTTTGTCCCACATGGACATGAGCCTGTTCTTCATGTTTGCCCTCAATCCGTGAACAATGTGTATCCCCCTGTCAAACAGGTCTTCGAAAAGAGCCTGTTTGATGTATCCCCTGTCGGCGAAGACCTTTCCGTAGAGTTCCTTGGCGAAGACCGTCCACACCCGTTTGTCCCTGTCGTCAACGTTTTCGCCTGTAATACAGAAGGTTATAATCTCTCCGCTGTCATTGCACATCAAATGTAGTTTGAATCCGTGGCACCATCCCATCGTCCCCTTGCCGTCCGTTGCCATGTCCCTGAAGACCTTGTTGGCATAGCGGCGCAGGTTGTGGCACACAGGTGTCATCGTGGAATCCACGAAACTGATGCCGCTGCACTTGCCAAAGCCTTGAATCTTCATGAAGAGCATCATATGGAAGAACACGCGGGGCATGAGTTCCACAAAGCGGTTATATGAAACTGCATCGGGAAAACAGCCGGAAAGATGCTGGCATATATAAAACAGGTAGTAATGCTTGAAATTGGCGAAAGAGCCGAAGTGGTAACGGACAAGTATTGTCATTATCTCACTTTGGCTTAACTGTCCCTTACGGTTGCGGTGACGGTGTTCCTTATCCTCCAAAAGGAGGTTTTTCTCACACTCGGATGCAAAATTCTTGCAAAACTCATCCATAATACAGAAAATCTCTATAACTTTGTCTTCGGTAATCATCGCTTATATTTGATTTAACACATTGAATATCAACTATAAAGTTACGAAATATTTGCGAGATTACCAACTTTTACGAGCAATATCTTATCCCGAGCTCACGTATAAAAGGCAGACTCTCCGAATAAGAAGACTGTCTGCCCTTATGAAGTGAATTATGTTATCAAATTCCTTACTGAATGAAGTTATTGATTTTGTTCGCAGGGTTGAGCGGCGTCTGGTCAGCCAGCACTAATGACTTGACCATGTGCAGCGTTCCCTGCTTGTATTTCTGAAAGTATTCCGAGGCGATGTGCTTCTCGTATGCTTCACGGCTTGCGTGTTAAAGCGAAATATTGCACATTTTGCCGTCTCGTTTGTTAATACGGGTTACGCAAACTTTTGCTACATTTGCGTTAAAAAACGAATGAAGCATGAATACTACCCAAAATGAACAAACAACCAACGCCCCAAAGCGGAATCCGTACATGGGATTTTTGTGGGGCATTCTGATTGTCCTGTTGCTCAATGGACTGATTTTCCCGAAGATTGCCGAACAACAAATTGTAGAGACCGATTATGGCAGTTTTATCAACAAAGTGGATAGCGGCCAGGTGAAAGATGTAGCCATCAAGAGTGGAAAGATATTCTTTACAACCGAAGATGGCGACAAGACGAAACTTTACCAGACGGGCGAGACTAACGACCCCCAACTGGTGGAGAGACTGCTGAATGCCGACAGCCCTAACCCGAACAATAAGATTGCCTTCAATCAGATAGTGCCGCAGGAGAATTCCCCAATACTGAATTTCATTCTGATGTGGATTCTGCCGGGCTTGATATTTTACATCATCTGGAGGCAGGTCGGCAAGAGCCTGCAAGCAAGGATGGGCGCAGGCGGCAACTTCTTGTCCTTCGGCAACAGCGGTGCCAAAATCTATGCGGAATCAGACATAACGACGACTTTCGCCGATGTAGCAGGACAAGACGAAGCTAAAGAAACGCTGACGGAAATCGTGGACTTCCTGCACAATCCGGCGAAGTACACGGAAATCGGTGCCTCCTTGCCCAAAGGAGCCTTGCTGGTCGGTCCTCCGGGTACAGGAAAGACATTGATAGCCCGTGCCGTGGCTGGCGAGGCGAAAGTGCCGTTCTTCGCCATATCAGGCTCGGAGTTCGTACAGATGTTTGTCGGTATGGGAGCCGCAAAGGTGCGCGACCTGTTCAAGCAAGCTAACGAGAAGGCGCCCTGCATCATTTTTATCGATGAGATAGATGCCATCGGCAAACGGCGTGACACGGGGATGGGCAACGATGAACGCGAACAGACCTTGAACCAACTGTTGACCGAGATGGACGGCTTCGACGGTCGGAAAGGTGTGGTGATACTGGCTGCAACCAACCGTCCGGAAAGCTTGGACAAGGCCTTGTTGCGTCCGGGACGCTTCGACCGCCGCATCCAAATGGAACTCCCCGACTTGGAGGGTAGGAAAGCTATCCTCAGCGTACACCTGAAGAAAGTGAAACACGAGCAGATAGACATGGATGTAGTGGCACGCGCCACGGCAGGCTCTTCGGGTGCCGAAATGGCCAATATCGTAAACGAAGCCGCGTTGCGTGCCGTACGCATGGGGCGCAAGACCGTCACCACCGCCGACTTGGAAGAAAGCGTGGAGACCGTCATCGCCGGGGCACAGAAGAAGAACAAGATACTCTCCGATACGGAAAAACAGACGGTTGCCTATCACGAAATCGGACATGCCTTGGTAGCTGCCATGCAGACCCACTCCGCGCCGGTGCACAAGATTACTATCATACCGCGCACCTCCGGCGCATTGGGCTACACCATGCAGGTAGAGACCGGCGACCAAGCATTGATGAGCAAAGAGAATTTGTTCAACCGCATCGCCACACTTACGGGTGGACGTGCTGCCGAGGAAATCATTTTCCACACCGTCACGACCGGTGCTTCCAACGACATCGAGCAAGCGACGCGGCTGGCACGCGCCATGGTGACCCGCTACGGCATGAGTGAGAAGTATGACATGATGGGGCTGGAAACCGTGAACAACGCTTACTTGGGCGGCGACAGTTCGCTGACCTGTTCGGCAGACACCGCCGCCGACATCGACCGGGAAGTACTCCGCATGATTAAAACCGCCCATGAAAAGGCAAAGTCTATCCTTTCGGAACATCTGAAAGTCATGCATCAGGCGGCTTCCTTCCTGATAGAAAAGGAAACCATTACGGGAGACGAGTTCATGGACATCCTGCATAGATACGAAAAAGAATCCTAACAAGAGAAATGCTTCATTTCGTGAGGCAGGAAATACGTGGGATTATCTCCGGTTTCCTGCCATTTTTATGGTTTCTTTCCCCTTCCGGTATTCCAGCGGGGTGCAGCCTGCATGTGTTCTGAAAAAGCGGACAAAGGCAGAGTCCGTAGGAAAATTGAGCCGTTCAGATATTTGGCAGACGGTAAAATCTGTCATTTTCAGGTAGCGTTTGGATTCTGTCAATACCAACTCATTAATCCAACATTGCACCGAATGTCGCGTGACCGACTTAACCGCCATAGTCAAATATTTGGGTGTAACGCAAAGCTTGTCGGCATAGAACGACACGTTTTTTTCTATCTCAAAGTGTTGCAACAGTAAATTGAAAAAACTTCGCGTCAGGCTTTCTTGACGTGTGCTTGTATTGTCTTGCTCCGCAGGGGATTCCTTAAACACGGAAACGGCAATCAGTACCAATGACAAAACAAGCGCATCTTGTATTTGCCTGTACAGCTTCTCCTCCTTATCGTAATGCTGGAAAACAGAATACAGATTCATCATGTCTTCCACCTGTTCCTTATCCAACTTGGCGCAAGGATATATATTGATGTGCGCCAACAGGTCGAAATCAGGAGTAATTGGCAGGTGATGCATAAAATCAAGCGAGATAAAGACAGTTCTTACCTTCACATCGGCAGAATATTCCAGCACGGAGAAAATATGCTTGGGTAGAACAACAAACATTTTCCCCGACATAACCTGATATTCGCTATAATTGATTCGAATGCGAATGCATCCATTGGTACAGATGCAAAACGCAAATCCGTCAAAGACGAATGACTGCCCTTGGAAGCCTTGTCCGAGAAACGTAGTCAAATCCTTGAAAGCGAAATTCCTTCCATTCAAGTCTCTATCTTCTATTCTATATGTGTTCATAAATGAATGCAAATAGGGTTCTTTTCTCTGCAAAAATAAGAAATAATGCACATTTTATAGCATTACATGGCAATATAAGTGCAGAGGTTATTGCTTATTTTTGCAATGTAAATAAAAAAAGAACTTATGATTACAGAAATTCGTTTAGACAAGAGGGGAACCAAGTATTGGTGGATTTCCCTTATTGTAGGTATCATGGGCATCGTGACCGGTGTCTGCTGTTTTGTAACTCCACTCAGTTCAATGACCGTAATGACCGGCTTTTTTATCGCGATGCTGATGGTGGGAGGTATTTTCAATATTGTGTCAGCTACCATGAACCGAAAATGGAACAGCGGATGGGGATGGGACTTGGCACGCGGTATCATCGAAGTCCTGTTAGGTGTATGGCTCTTCATGCTTCCATTGCCTTTTGTCACCACAACTTTGGTTTACGTGTTTGGCTTTTGGATGATGTTCCACTCCGTCATTGGCATTTGCGAATCTTGCGAATTGTCCAATCTTTCGGTAAAGGGCTGGGGCTGGCTGCTAGCCTGTAACATCCTGAGCTTGCTTTGTTTCTTCATTTTCTTGGTAATGCCGATATTCGGTGGACTGTTTGTTTTGTTCTATATCGGAGTATCTTTTATCATATATGGAATATCCCGGATTATACTATCTTTCCGTTTGCGGAAGTTCGGTCAAAACCAATAAAAATGCCTGAACAATCTATAATAGAAAAGATTGGTATGCAATACAACGATGATATCTTCAAAACTGTGCATCAACCCCAAAGATTTATATACAGTTTAAAATAGCTATCAAATCACCCCGTTTTCCCGTCGGGGACACACGACTTCCTCGTCGGGAATAAAAGACAAACATATATCAGTCAATCGGTTGCAAAGACGTTCGATAAGGAAGGACGAAAGACACAAAAAAGGAGGTTTGTATGATATTTTGAAAACGAGTACAACAAGCTATCAACGACCTGCGGTACCCCCGCAGCGTCACCGTGGGCAAACCTGTCGAGACGCAGGAACTTGCCAACCGCATCGCACGAGTAGCATACGGATTGGGCTTCGAATACCCCCAGCATCTCAGCCGGATGTTCAAGAAACAAACCGGAATGACACCTTCGGATTATTGTGAAAATCTGCACGAAAGGTAATACTTTCAAATGGAGCCGATATTGATATTCATATTGTCGATTATAGACTTTTAGCTATTCATCCGTAATCTTCTGTGTTCCTACATGTCAGTGCGCAAACATCACTATATATAAATCCGATAAAGTGACAAAACATTAAGGTGAGTCATAATTTTCATAAAGGCTAAATAGTGGTACTAAAATGGTACTAATTCGCAAACTTAGCCTTGAATAACAATTTTAAAGCATTTAATATCAATATATTATATAATTATATGTCTTGTAGTCCACTAAATTTCAAAGAAAAGCTTCCGTGTTGAATATCTGTTTGTCGCTGTTGTAGAGCCGTCACTCAGAGTTTCGACAACAGCTCTGAACCGGTCATGACATTCATTTGGGAGAACGCGAAGAGCTTTTTTCCAAGGTCTTTGAGTGATGCTCCGATATGATATACCGTCTCATCTATTATCAGGAAACGGTCGTGGGCTTTGGTGTAGGTGTGTAATGTCATGCCGGGATACTGTGCGTTATGTCGCTCGACATCCTGACGGAGCTGTAGTGAAATCTTGCCGTCGTAAATATCTTCGGTCACACTGGGTTTCCGTTTTAATACTTCATCGTTTGCCATTTATACCACGTTTTTGCGAAGTCGGTTTCATCATTCGGTGGGCTTGCATCATGCAGCGGTAGGCGAAGCGGCGGTCATCTTCATTGTCTTTGCGGCCCCAAGGGAGTGAACTGTCGCTGCCTCCGCCTCCGCACGATTGGGCGAATCGGGTTGCGCCGTCGAGGTAGCCCATGAACAGATACATCGCACATTTCAGAATTTCGTCGGCAGCTCGGCTATTGCCGTCAGAAATTCTCCATCGAAAGCGGCTTTCTATTCGGGGGGATGGTGTCAAGGAGAGAACGCATTTCGACAACCATCTTGCCGAAGACAGCATCCGTAAAATCTGATATAAGGTTCTTGATTTTGCTAAATATCAGCCAAATGCTTGTCAAGTTTGTCAAACGACACTATCTCAATCCTCTTTCCCGCTTCTATGATTGTATCTTCTTGTGCTGTAGTGATTATCATACCTTTTGATATATCCAGCTCTTCCATTGCAAGAAGCAGACCTTTTGTTTCGCGGACGCGGTTTTCAGTTGATAGTTCGTGACACACTTGGATTGCCAGAGAGGGAGTAAGATTATCCGCCACTATAAAATCACATTCTCCCGATTGGTTATTGTAATAGTAAATATCTTTTGTATGGCGCCGCAAAGCCATATATACCATATTCTCAAGATTATGTCCGTCATTTCTTGAAAAACTCGACCCTGCCACGTTTACAACTCCGGTATCAATACAATAGACTTTGCGCGGCGAAATTGTCCTTGCTTTCGTAGAGTAGGAAAACTTGCTGACGAAATCAAATAGATAACACTCATTGAAATATGACAGATACTCGTTCATCGTTGTTACGCTACCCAGTCCCAGCTGCGCTTTCATTTTTGTAGCGGTCACGATATTGCCAATATTGCTTAGAAGAATTGCAGCAACCCTTTTCAATGTCTGTGCGTCACGCAATTTATATCTTACTGCTATGTCACGGTATATCAAGTCGTTCACCAACTCGTTGAGAACGGCAGGTTCGCCAGATGACAGATATGCCGGAAAGCCGCCTTTATTCATATATTGTCGTGTCGCTGCAGTGGTAGCTTCCATTCCGATAAAGCCGCAAAACTCATTGTAGCTGAACGGAAACATTTCATAAGTCAGATGTCTGCCCGTGAGTTTTGTGCCAAGTTCCCGGCTCAGCATTGAGGCGTTGGAGCCGGTTACCGTGACCCGATAGCCATCATCGAGTTTCCCACGCACATAGACTTCCCAACCGTCAACAATCTGAACCTCATCCATGTATATTGAAGTCACCTTACGGTCGTTGAGTATGTCGTCAATAAGTGCGAAATGATCCATTGAGAAGCCATACATTGCCGGAGTATCGAAATTGAGATAAAAGACTTTAGTCTCTGGATTTATCTCTATCTCCCTCTTAATCAATTGTGACATGAACGTACTTTTGCCACATCTGCGAACACCCGATATCACGGTAGCGAAACCGTCAATGTTATGCACGCAGTCTATTGCCTCACGTGGGTAAGACTTTCTCTGCAACAAGTCATTTATCTGCCTGTCTGATGTCTGTTCTATTTCTTTCTTACTGATCATGAGGCAAATATAGTAAATACAATTCATTCGGGCAAATTTGTCCATTATAAATGAATAAATCTATCCATTTACAATGGATGAATTTTGCCCTATACGCTCTTGTCAAAATAAAGTCGATAGTGTCTGAGACTTGGCGACTATAGGATTCCAATATGATATATGAACTGATAATATAACGCTCCCCCTCTGCGAATTACGGTAAAAAGTCGATGCTTATGCGACTGCTTATTGATGGAGTCCGATATAACCATTACAAACCATGGAAGACAAGGCGGCTTTTAGAAAAGTTTATTCAGAATCCCTCCCGCAACCATCTGATTAGCAACACCTCTTTATCGCCATAAAGGGATACAAAAAACGATTGACAAGTTTATCCTGTGCTTGTCAATCGTCTTATTATAAGTTAAATATGCGAATATCGCGGCTTAATACTCGTCCTCGTTGAAGAGAAAGTCTTCTTTTGAAGGGTAATCAGGCCAGATTTCTTCTATAGATTCATACGCATCTCCTTCATCTTCAATTTCCTGAAGATTCTCAATTACTTCGAGAGGTGCGCCAGAGCGGGTTGCATAATCAATGAGTTCTTCCTTGGTTGCAGGCCAAGGAGCATCTTCCAGTTTGGAAGCCAATTCCAATGTCCAATACATGTTTTTATCTCCTATTTTTTATTTGACTTTTATTCGTTGAATGTTGTTGCATGAGAAACTCTTTCTGCCTTTAACTTCCAGACCTTTTCTGTTGGTTGTGTTAGGCTGTTGTAAGCAGGAACTTTATGTATAACACCGAACTCCACCTTTTGTTTTTCATCTTCAATACACGGACGATGTCACACAATCTTTCATGGGCGCAAAAATACTACATTTATTCTTATTTGCAAGTTCTTTTCCATATTATTTCCTCTTGACCTGCAACAATATTCAACTTTCTTGATAGAACGAACAGATAATCGGACAGCCGATTGATGAATGCCGTTACGTTCTCGTCAATTTCAACAGTCTTTCCAAGAGCAAGTATGCAACGCTCCGCGCGTCTGCAAACGGTGCGGCAGACATGGCATACAGAAGCTCCGCGCGTGCCCCCGGGAAGTACGAACAGACGTAACGGGGGCAGTTGTGCATCCGTCTCGTCGATGGCATGTTCCAGTTCTTCGACCATCTCTGTTGTAACGATGCTCTGTTGACGCAATTGCGTCTGTTCCGTGTCTGTTGCCAGATAAGAGCCTACAACAAATAATTTGCTTTGTATATCTGTGAGAAATGCTTTGTCTGTTTCGTCTTCAATATAAGTTATGAGCAAACCTATTTGAGAATTCAGTTCGTCCACAGTGCCGTATGCTTCAAGTCTTGCATGTGTCTTTTCCACTCTTTTCCCACCGACAAGACTGGTCATGCCTTTGTCTCCGGTTTTTGTATAAACATTAGATTTCTTTGTCATGGTTTCGATTGTTTTTCTATATGATGTAAATATATATAATTTTTGTCTTACGATAATTGGTTTGGGACGATGATTCTCTATAAAAGATAATTTTGTTTTACTCGTTTCTTGTCAAACACAATCATACCCCACTTGCTGAAGTCGAAAGTGATTATGGCGCGCTCGTCTGATATAATCTTTTTCCATAGGACAGCATTTCTTGCCAGATTCTCCAGAATGATGACAGAGTTGTCATCCGTATTCTTCACTGCCCAGTCGTAGATGCTTTCGGCTTCATTCGTGTCGCATATATGCAATATGCCCACGGGACTGTCTTGGGTGAATAACGATTGTAGTGTGGTCAGATGGTTGCCGGTGATAACTTTGCCTCTGAAAGCATTCTTGAACTGTGTCGGAGGCTCAGAGTGTGTGATGAGAGTGTATGGAATGTCGGAATGCGGTGCAGCGAGATACAGCAAACCCGCCGGACAACCGTCGTTTATTTCTACGATGGATGACGGATGCAGATAATGGGCGATTCTGAAAAGTTGTTCGTTGTGACGGATATTTTTATTTTTTGTATTCATTGAACGTGTCTGCTCTTTCAGCTCTTTAAAAGCATAGTAGGGCAGCTGCTCAAAGAAAACATCCCTGACGAGTTCGTATGCCCAAGGGGATTGCACTCCAAATCCTTTTCTGTGGATGGCTCTTGCCGCCCAAGCTGTCAGTTTATGAACAATATTTCTTCCTGCCATGGTTTTTCTCTTTTTAAGACTGCAAAGATAGTAAGAAGATAAAAAGAGAAAGTCTATTATTTGCATTTTTTCGGTCGCCTTGATTCGGCAGATTCGTTTTGTGTATTCAACAAAGAAAAGGAAAACATCCGACTTTGCAAATATTCTCCTTTTCAATGAATAGAGCTTTGTTTTATTCAAAAAACAAAGAGGAGGACAATACACGTCTCCCGACGGATATTGTCACAAGCTAATGATTGTCTTAGTCTGATTTCTAACTAATCTTTTAACTTATCTTTTTTACCAACTTAACTACTTCTTCTCAATGCGACTGTATGCTACAAACCTCTTGTTCTTGCATTTGGGAATTTGTTAGACTTATAACATTTGTTTGATGAAAAATGTTCGCGTTTGTCCCGAAGCCGTTCTAATTTTATTACTATAAATTATTATAGCCTGTCTTTCGGTTATTTAGAGAGTTCAGAAGGATGTTCACGACAGACTCTTCCGTGTGTATTTAGCAAGGTGTATTCGACAGACTCCTCCGTGTGGGACTTGTATGTGTTAGCAGACGTTCTCGACAGACTCCTCCGTCGCTACCGCGCCACCTCCCCTAACACTAAGTTTG
>JAJPZU010000214.1 GCA_021204165.1 Prevotellaceae bacterium | reverse complement strand
CCCGATCTCCGATAAAAGTTCGGCGCGCTTCATTTTGACGCGTGCCAGAGGGCTTAGGATTTTAACATTTGGCAAAATCAAAAAGTAAGTATTATGCTGTAAGATGAATTGCTTTTGCTTGTTTTTATTGCATTTTGATGACATTTTGTCAAAATTGAACACCCCTCCAAAAAACGATGTCAGAAATTTTTTTATGGAGGCTAAAAACATAATATTTTTTTCATTGTAATTATGGAAGCATTCCGAATTGCTCGTAAAGTCTGTGCCATATATTTATAGGAAGCTACTTTTAAGATTATTATGTATGATAAGTATCTATAAAAAAGCCTTGTTTGTCTTGTTATTCATCACATATTTACCTACTTTTGCAAATAGATTCTTATAATACAAAAACTTATATAACTAATGAAAAGACACTATTTGAGTATTGCTGCATTGACAGCTGCGATGTGTACAGTTACAGCTGTAGGTATGCAATACACGTTTTCAGTAGCGGAAAATGAGACTGAAGACATCGCTTATTCCGTGCCGCAATCGGAGGAAAAAGCGAATGACGAGGGGGAGATGCCTCAAATGGAGGACATTACGTCGCAATATGTGACCAACGCCTCTTTTGAGAATGATGATTCAAAAGGTCTGTCTCCGGTGAACAATTCGGCTGACGGACTTCGCGGATGGACACTTGCTTCTCCGGAGGGGTGGACTGTTGGTGGAGCCAATGTCACCAAGCTGCTTGTATCAAAGGATTGTTACACCGACAATAATTTTGGTTTGGTAACGACTGTGAGCGACGGGGAACATGCCTATTATTTGAGAATGGGATGGGAAAACGGAACATCGTCTGTCAGTCAGACCTTGAAGGCTCTCCCTGCCGGCCGATATAAACTGACAGTCGATCAGCGTAGCGGATATGCCAACAGTGCTTCGTCAAGCTTTTCGCTGAATGCTGCATCGGAAAGCGTGAGCGAGGTATTCTCACAGGGCAGTGCGGGCTTTTTCGCATCACAGAAGTGGACCACGAGTGAACTAGTGTTTGAAACCGTTGCAGACGGTGATGTGGCAATCAGTGTGGATATAGACTGGAAATCAGGCGGCAGTTGCATCATGCTCGACAATGTCAGGCTCTACAAACTGAACGGCAGTTATGTGGAACCGGAAGAGCCTACGGAAGCAGATGTAAGCAGTCCTACTGAAGGAGTCATCACAAACGATTTCGTGACAGAATCGGATATGAAAGACGACCTTTTGCAGATGCTTGCCAATTTCGCTACCTACATGAAGAACGACTTCCAGCTTTGCTCTGCTCCAAACAGCCTCGGAGAAGAGTGCGGATGCTTCCGTGGAGAAAATACGATGGGTGCAAATGAGCAGGGTGTGCGTCCTAACGCAGACTTGTCCATGATATGTGCTTTCCTTGTGAAATATGCGAAAGATAAGGTTACGCTGCCGGCAGGAGTCACTTGGGAAGATCTTGAGACAATGGCTCGCAAATCGCTTGTGTTCGCTTATTCCACCCACAAAGCCAACAAGCTGAAAGTTTGTTCGGACAATGCCTATTGGGGCTCGACAAGCAACGGCGACCACGTGTGGGAGTCTTCTCTTTGGGTCATGTCTGTGGCATATTCAGCCTATTTCCAGTGGGACAAGCTTACTGAAGCCCAAAAGGGATATGTGAAGGCTCTGCTGAAAGCCGAATGCAACTATGAGCTTCAGCGTTCAATACCTACGGGATATGCCGGTGACACTAAGGCGGAAGAGAACGGATGGGAGGCCGATGTTCTTGCGGTCACACTCGGTCTGTTCCCTGACGATCCTCTTGCTCCGAAATGGTTTGAGCGTCTTCGCGAATTTGCCATCAACAGCTATTCGCATGTAAGCGATGCTGACAACAAGACTGTTATCGACCCTGAATACAACGACAAGACCGTTTCTGATTTGTATAAGGGAAAGAATTTGTATGACGACTACACATTGCAGAACCATAATCTTTTCCATACAAGCTATCAGAATGTAGTCATGCAGGAGCTTGGTGAGGCTGCACTTGGACTGAAACTGTTCCAGCTTGGTCTGACCGGTGAGGAGAAGTGGAAGACCAATGCACTCATGCACAACAACCAGAAGGTGATGGACGAGGTGCTCAACTGGCTTGCGCTTGCCGACGGAGAACTGGCTATGCCTAACGGAAACGACTGGAGCCTTTTCCTTTACGACCAGATTACTTCCTACACGACAATGGCTTGCTTCCTCGGCGACTCTAATGCCCTCATGCTTGAAAATCTTGCCTATAAATATATAAAGGCGCGACAGACTACCACTGCCGACGGCTCATGGTTGCTCAATGCCGATGTGGGCGCAAGACGAATGGGTGTGGAAGCCCACAGAGTGATGATGACATGGCTGATGCACGAAGTGTTGTCAACGGAAAACATAACACCGACGAAGTGGGATGACTTCAACAAGAAATATTCCGATGCCAAGATTCTGACGACGCAGAATATTGTTCGCGCTGCCACAGACGACCGTTTCACTTGTTTCTCTTGGAGCACCGGACTGAGCAGCTACACTGGCTATATCGCATCCAACAGTGCAGACAAGAACAAAATCATTGTTCCTTTCCGTGCAAACAACACCGGCAACTTCCTTGGATGGTACACTGTCGATGGCAAGAAGACCAATGCGACCCCGGTGGTGAGCGGCATATACGAACTGAAAGGGAACAGTTATACGATGAACGGAGAAATCAATACGAATGATGCTGCGCTCAACAACCGATTCGCACTTTATTCTACTCCGGGCAATGCGGTAATCTATGTAGATTATGTACGTGGAAACACAACCGGAACTATCAGCAAGGAACAGGGCGGACTGATGGCTATCAGCACAGACCCGCTGATGAAGCAGGTGCGCACGCTTTATTATGGCGACGAAACTGCACACAAGCAGCTTGACGGTTCCAAATTTACGAGTATGCAGACCGACTGGGTGAACATTGACAATGCTGTCGGCATATTGTCGAAGAGCGACAAGAGCATGGCTTTTGGCGACCGAAGTTTGAACAACTCCATACAGACAGCCAAGATTTATCCGTCCTATTCGGCAGAGAAACGCACTTTCTCCAATGGCGATGTGGTTGACAGACGCAATATCATTTATTACAGCAATATTACGGCTGATATGACCAAGAACATGAACGGCAAGCTGAATGTGCTGACAGACTCTGTACCGGAAGGATGGAACGGTGTGATAGCCGCTGACCCGGACGGAACGAACTATTTGCTGTTGTCTAACTTCGTGAGCGACCGGAAGTGCGAATTGGAGAATATTGTTTGCGAACTGGGTGCTCCTGTCTTTACAGTGCCGACCTTGATAATCGGCGGCAAGTCTTCCGCAACTTTTGTGGCTGAGATAAATCATTCTGTCAGCAATGTGCTGAAAGTTTTTGTCAAAGGTGCAGATGTCACGGCACTTCAGGCTGAAGAAGATTCGTGTGCGGCTTACATCCAGAATGTGCAGAGCAAGGATGTGGCTGTCGATGTGAGCATTATCAGCAACAATAGTGTGGTGGAAGGCACAGTCGAGATACACAAAAACAGTTGTGTAAAGGTTAGCGTTGAAGGAGGCAAGCTTCGTGTCGAGGAAGCGGATATGCCCAGTACTCAGACAAAAAATCTATACGAAGGCTATACGGACATCACGAAAGAAAAAGTCCTGAATGCCAGCTTTGAGGAAGACGAGACATACGGCGACCCTACCGGAAATGTAACTCTTGATTCTGTGAAATATAATCCTTGCTATGTCAACAAGGTGAAGGCAGAGGATTCCAAGTTCCAGAACATTCTTCCTGTAAAAGGATGGAAGTCGGGAAAACAGCTTGACGGTTCTTCCAACTTTGCACGCATGTATTCCATGCCTTACAGCACAAGCATGTATTGTGTGAGTCCTTCCAATGTGGGAAATTATGCGGCTCAGTGCAGCAGCATGATGGCGGACGACACATGTGGTGTGCGTTGTCTGACCGTGCTCAATTCGTGGACGAAAGGCAGTAACTGCATTTCACAGATTGTTCCGCTTTCAGCCGGCGACTACCGCCTGATTATGGATGTGCGCTATGAGTGTACAAATCAGCAGAGTAATGACGGAACAACGGTGGTGGCTTCCGGCAATGTGAACACATCACTGACAGGAGTCAAGATTGGTGATATGACAGACTATCGCTTCCCGCAGCAGAACAACACATGGGAAGTGGTGTGCTATGATTTCACTCTTACTGAACGTGGAGAAGCGGAGATTAGTCTCGGTTTCAGCACAAGTGGCAGTGTGGGTGCGGCAAACAACACTCTGATGTATATAGATAATGTAAGACTGCTGGCAAAAGATACCAATATACCTGACGCCATATCTTCTGTAGAAAGAGACAACGGCAGTGTGGACGTATATACAGTGGGCGGTGTGAAAGTCCGTAGCGGGGTTTCCTCTTTGGATGCCACTAAGGGACTTCCGCGAGGATTCTATGTCGTTGGAGGGAAGAAAGTGCTTGTGTATTAAACCAGTTGTACACTGATAATATGCGGATGGGATATACCGGTGAGGGTATATCCCATCCGTTTTTTTTGCACTTTTCGTGAAGTTGCTTTTATGAGAAAAAGAAAATTCGTATTTTCGCGTGGATTTAGAAGGTAAAAAGATATGAGGAAAAGCTTGATGACTTTGGCATTCGGGACATTCGGTCTCGGTGTGTCTGAATTTGTGATGATGGGAATACTTCCGCTGCTTGCAAAAGATTTCGGAGTGTCTATACCGACAGCGGGACATTTGATTTCGTCTTACGCGTTAGGTGTGTGCGTAGGTGCGCCCCTTATTGTGCTTGTGGCACGTGCTTGGAGGCTGAAACGCATTCTTCTTTTTCTGATGGGAATATACACTTTGGCTGCACTGGCAATGGCATTGGCTCCCAACTA
Source organism: Prevotellaceae bacterium (assembly GCA_021204165.1). GTDB lineage: Bacteria > Bacteroidota > Bacteroidia > Bacteroidales > Bacteroidaceae > RGIG8745. Next base: position 17,402 of record JAJPZU010000214.1, on the reverse strand, counting down.
CGATGTGATGCTCGTGATGAGATTCCTTGCGGGTATGCCTCATGGCGCATATTTCGGGGTAGGCTCAATTGTGGCAGACAAACTGTCGAGAGAGGGGAAAAGCACTTTCGCCGTAGCCGTCATGTGCTCGGGAATGACTGTGGCGAACCTGATAGGCATACCGTTAGGCACTATGCTCGCATCCGTATTCTCATGGAGAATGATTTTCGGCTTTTCTTTTCTGTGGGGAATCCTTACACTGCTGTCAATCATGAAGTGGATTCCGGAACTGCCGCCGCTGCAGAGCACCAAAGTCCGTGACCAGTTCCGGTTCCTGAAGCACCCTGCGCCGTGGCTGCTTATTGCCGCTACGCTCCTTGGAAACGGCGGAGTCTTCTGCTGGTACAGCTACATCACTCCTTTGCTGACAAACGTGTCCGGCATTGCTTCGCAGTACATTTCATTTATGATGGTGCTTGCCGGTGCAGGCATGGTGGCGGGAAATCTGTTGGGCGGAAAACTGTCTGACAAATTCGGTCCGGGACATACCGGACGAGGTATAGAGATTGCCATATTTGTGACACTGCTGCTTATTTTTTTCGGAGCGCATTACCCGTTTCTGTCCGTTGTACTGATGGTAATAGCGACAGCATGTCTTTTCGGAGTCTCTTCGCCGCAGCAGATTCTGCTTCTGAGATACTCTAAAGGAGGAGAGCTGATGGGAGGTGCAATGGTGCAGTTGGCATTCAATCTGGGCAATGCGCTCGGAGCATTTTGTGGAGGACTGCCTGTCGAATCAGGAATGGGATATGAATGGACCGCCTTGGTCGGAGCATGTTTCGCCTTTGTCGGAATCATCTGCTATTTCCTTTTCTGTTCAAGATATGAGAAAAGAAAGATTCTCCGTAGCACACATTGAACACCGTTGTTTTTTTCCAATAATGTGGAACCCAATGCAACGATTGAAAAATATAGAGATTACTTTCTGATAAATGAAAAAACGGTCAGAGGATTATATATCCTACCGACCGTTTTTTTATTTTGTCAGCAATAATATGAAAACGTGGAGACGTTTACATATTATTCAGCAGGAGCGTCGCCGTAGTCATTTGCGCCGCTGTCGCCGATTGTCGCCAAAAGGACAATGTTATAAATAGGACACAACAACCACCATCCGCAATGGTTCGTGTCGTGAAGACGTCTTACACCTACTGCAATCATTGGAATAAGTGCGGCAAGAGATGCAAGCCATCCGATAAACGGAATGTAAGCCACTACAAAAGAGGCCAACCAAAACCACCAATACTCAGAACGTTTTGCACGTCCTTCAAAAGTCGCGTACTTGTTGAAACAAGTCTTGATAGAATCGACAAATGTCATAACTGTTATTATTATAAGGTTAAAAAAATATTTATATGTCCAATACATTCCGGATTATCCACCACACCACATACAATATCAAGTAAGAGTAGGCCACATATCTGTTGACCAGATGCTCTCGAATGAACTTTGTATAACTTTTGATGGGTACGATATAACCGCTTATTAATACTAAAGCATATACCCACACGAGCGCAGCAAAATAATTATATCTTATTCCTGCAATCACATCGCCGTGCAGCACATGGAAAAACATACGCTGAACACCGCATCCCGGACACTTATAGCCTGTAACTGCAAGCATTACGCACTTAGGACACCACACTGTACGCGCCGGGTCATTCAAGTAGTAAACCGCAGTCATTGTACCTACAATTGCTGCAAACAGGAACAGACGTAGAATCGTGCGAGTCAAAATGCGGATGAAGCAATCGTTACGAGCATGTATATTCCACTCACTATAACTCCGGCTATTGCTCCGATAATAGACCATTTTTTCGCATCGTTGGCTTTAGCCAATGCGCCGGCATAGTCTCCCAGTCTATACAGTGAATCTACTTGAGCTGCACAATATATGGCATACACACCGATAGGGATGCAGCAGCACACAGTACTCAGCACAGCCCAAAGCAAATAGTTGTCGGGCTTAGGAGTTTTGCCTGATGGTGGTGGAGGAGGAACCGCCTGTCCGGTAGATGTGGTCTGTCCTTGTACAGAAGGAGGAACCGGAGGTGCAGAAAACATGTCTTTCAGTTCTGGTACCATTCTCGCTTTTGTCCATTGGGTCATGCCGGCTTTCCACACCAGTGTCTCGCCCGTAACACCCTTTGATGGTAAGATGTCTGCCGAAAAAGGACCTTGTTGTTGTCCGGCAGAATCGACATAGTAATACATATCTATATATATGTTTAAATTTACAAGTCATTACAGTTCCGTAGCCGTTGATACTAAAAGTAAGCATCGAATGTGCATCTTGAAACTGATGGATGCGAATTTATGAACAAACTTTGATAAATACAAATTAAACGAAAGAAAATGTTATCAAAATATTAGATTCATAAATTTTTTCAAATCACAGACCCTTTAATGCCTCGTTAAATTTATTTTCAATGGATTTAACACAAAATTAACGAAGCATTTAATTTAAAAGAAAGTACATTGTGTTAATTATATACGGACAATACGCTGAAAACATTTTGTATGTGCTGACAGGACTTAAAAACAGTGCGCTAAAAACTTTAATCGGCACTGCCGATTTTATAATCGGCAGTGCAGTTTACATAATCGGCACTGCCGTTTTTATAATCGGCAGTGCCGATTAAAGTTTTTAGCGCACTGTTTTTAGTTTCTCTCTGCACAGATTTTTAATTTTATCCTCAATTTTCTTGATTAAAAATCTTCTCTTCGCCACCGGCAAAGAACCCTTCCATAAGAAGAAATGAAAATTGACTGAAAAATTTAATCAGTCTCAAAACCTTTCTTTTCACTCAAAAAAAACTAAATTTGCAGCCTTTTCCGTTTCTTCCGATGATTGTCCGAAGAGTCTGAGGGGCATGGAAAAGTCAAAAATCATTATTGTTAAACATTAAGTACAATTAAAGATGTACAAGAAAAAAGAACTGAAAATCAAGGCTGATGCCATACGTTGGAAAAGATTCAGCCGAAAAAGTGATGCCATTTTCTGTTCGTTGGGAAAGGAAATAAGCATTGGAGTTTTGAGTGTCTCCACTCTGCTGACAGCTTCCGTACAGGATGCAAAGGCACAGACAAGTGCACCAAGAGAACTTTCAGCCGACAGAGAGGTGGAGACAGAAGAAGTCAGTGTCACAGCCTCACGAGTGCCTATGGCGATGCAGCAGACGGCCCGCATTGTTTCGGTGATTACTCGTGAGCAAATCAAGGAATGTCCCGCGCAAAGCGTAAATGATTTGTTGAAATTCGCCTCCGGTGTGGATGTCCGGCAACGTGGCGCATTTGGTATTCAAACGGACATAAGCATAAATGGCGGAACGCACGACCAGATTGTTGTTCTTCTTAATGGCATAAATATTTCTTCGCCGCAAACAGGTCATCATTCCGTAGATTTTCCAATTAACACAGACGATATTGAGCGTATAGAGATACTGGAAGGTGCTGCCAGCCGAATATATGGTACAAGCGCATTCTCCGGAGCCATCAATATTGTCACCAAAGATTACGACAGAAGTCTTTACCCTGAAAAATATTCTTATAGCAAAGACACCGAAGCCGGTGGTTCGGCAACACTCTCAGGAGGCTCTTTCGGCACTTTCGGTGCGGAGGCATCCGCTTCGCTGACGAAGAACACGTTTTACAGCAATGTGAGCGGAGGATATTCGCAGAGTGACGGAGGCACTGAAAATTCCGATTTCCAGAAGTACAGAGCTTTCTATCGCGGAGGAACTTCTTCTTCCGATGTGGCTATAGACTGGCAACTCGGCATGAGCGGACAGAACTATGGGGTCAACACGTTCTACAGCGGAAAGTTTCCGAACCAATATGAAGAAAACCGCAGATACATGGCTTCGGTATCGGCACACACTAAAGGAAAAGTAAAATTTACACCGACGCTCTATTGGAACCGTTCAACAGACCACTACCAGCTCATACGCGACACTCATACGGGCGAAAACTTCCATCTGAACGATGTGTATGGAATTTCTGCCAATGCACAGACTGCATGGGCATGGGGTATCTCTTCGGTTGGAGCAGAGGTGAGAAACGAAGGAATCCTGAGCACTTCGCTCGGACGTCCGCTCGAAGAGGATTTGTATGTGAAAATCCCGGGACACGACGGACATTATACCAACAAGGAAAACAGAACCAATATATGCTATTTTCTTGAGCATGATGTGGTGCTCAGACAATGGACTGTGCCGCTCGGACTCATGGCGAACATGAACACCGGGCTTGACTACCGGTACAGGCTTTATCCGGGAGTTGATGTGAGCTATCGTCCCACTGACCACTGGAAACTGTATGCGTCATGGAACATGGCACAGCGAATGCCTACATTTACAGACCTCTTCTACAAGTCGCCTACTCAGGAAGGCAATCAAGGGTTGAAGCCGGAAAGAACGAGTGAGTTTACCGTAGGCGGAAATTACCGTAGCCGCATCTTGAATGCCGGGCTACGTCTGTTCCATCGCCATTGCAGCTCGATGATTGACTGGGTGATGTATCCAAGCGACGTGGAGAACGGCTTTACCACTTATCACGCGGCAAATTTCAAGATGGACAATATGGGATTTGATGTCAATGCAGTTCTGAACTTGAAGCAGGTGTTCGGTCAGAACTCCGTCTTGAAATCATTGTCGGCAGATTATGCCTACATTCATCAGAAAAGGCATGACGACATAGAAATATATGCAAGTAGCTACGCTATGGACTATCTGCGCCATAAACTTGTCATAAAGCTTGATGCTCGAATATGGAACAGGCTGAGCGGAAGTGTTTCTTACAGATGGCAGGACAGAATGGGCACTTATGTCAGATATACTCCTCACACTAATGCCGAGGGCAAGACTGATTATTCGGCACATACTGCGGGGTATCGTCCTTACGGACTTCTTGACATGAAATTGCAGTGGAATGCAGGCAGATACGACCTGTATGTGGAATGCAATAACCTCACTTCGTATCGCTACTATGACATAGGCAACATCCTGCAACCGGGATTCTGGATGATGGCAGGAGCAAAAGTGAAGTTCTAAACTGAATATATATTATTGAGGTTATAAGGTGACGGACTTTTAGAGTGTTAAGAGGGGTTCTATAAATTCTTCTTTTGTTTTTGCAGGACACCCCTTAATTGAACATTCATCGGTTCTTTACCTTATAACCTTTTTTCTGCCGTCGCAGAAGTTATGTCGGCAGATTTCCGGCAAAATACTTCCTTGACAACAGTTATGTCTAATTATTTTATTGTGGCTATCCATACACACTTATTTCAATAGTTTTCTATCGTTGTCACCGCTTTCCAACACGCTCATCTGATGAATAGCTATTTGGTTAAGCTTAATAAGCCGCTCGCCCTGCGTCATCCCTTGCTCGATAAAAACCGCATTTAGGTTCTCCATATTCGACAGGCAGATAAGTTCATTGATTGAGGCGTAATCGCGTATGTTGCCTTTCAGGTCGGGGTGAGCGTCGCGCTATTGCTTTGCCGTCATGCCGAACATCGCCACATTCAGCACATCGGCTTAGTTGGCATATATCATATTTGCCTGTGCAGGAGTAACCTCCGCAGGGACAAGGTTCTGTTTTATCGCATCGGTGTGTATGCGGTAGTTGATTTTCGACAGCTCACGTTTCGCAGACCAACCCAACAACCGCTGTTCTTCCGTTTTAAGCCGCTGAAATTCCTTGACGATGTAAAGTTCAAACTCAACAGATATCCAACTTGCAAACTTCAACGCTATATCTTTATGCGCATACGTTCCGCCGTAACGTCCTGATTTAGCGATTATACCGATAGCATTTGTTGCTTCCGTCCATTTCTTGGGCGAAAGCGTAAATGCGTTCAGCCCAGCCTGTCGTCTAAACCCCTCGAATTCGGTGGGTTTAAAATTCGGATTGTAAAGTTGTTCCCAAATGCCTAAATACTCGATTGTGTTGCGGTTGCGCAACCAATTTGCAATCGCTGCATTAGGCTCATCGCTTTTATGTCTTGCCAAATCGGTCAACGAAATATAATCGTCACCATTGAAGGCGATAATTGTTATATCGGTATTTTGAATTGTAATTTTTGCCATTGTTTCAGATATGGCATATATGCCATACACAAAATTACATATTTTCGCTGACATAAAGCGTACTCCGCTGAAATTTCGAGTCTTATTTCGATTGAAATCTTCTTCTGGGTTTGTGAAACTTTTGGGTTGTATCTGCGTTGGTTTGGACAAAACTGATTAATTTTGCAAAGATAAAGAAATATGAACTTACAAAAATAAAACTTATATGGCGGAAACACGACGGACAACACGACGAAAAACTTCAGTGGCGGAAGCTCCGCAGATGAGCGAATACGGTCATCTGCAACCACAGGCTCTTGAATTGGAAGAGGCTGTGATTGGTGCCTGTCTCATCGAAAAAGATGCTTTCGGACTTGTGTCGGATATTCTGAAACCGGCTTCTTTCTATGACTCGAAGCATCAGGCGGTCTTCTCTGCCATACAGTCGCTGGCATCTGAAAACAAGCCTGTCGATATTCTGACAGTGACGGAGCAGCTGCGCAAGACGGGTGAACTCGACAATGTGGGCGGTCCCTTCTTTGTGGCAGAACTCAGCCGTAAGGTGCTCTCGTCTGCACACATAGAGTTCCATGCCCATATCATAGCCCAAAAGGCATTGGCGCGTGAGCTGATTACATACACGAGCAATATTCAGAAGTTGGCATTCGACGAAAGTCAGGACATTGCCGAACTGATGCAGATGGCGGAAGGCAAGCTCTTCGAGCTGTCGAAGACCAACATGAAGAAGGATTTCACACAGATTAATCCGGTCATCAACGAGGCATACGAACTGTTGCAGAAGGCTGCGGCAAGAACCGACGGACTCAGCGGACTCAGTTCGGGGTTTGATGCGCTTGATGCCATGACAAGCGGATGGCAGAACTCCGACCTCGTGATTATCGCTGCCCGTCCGGCGATGGGAAAGACTGCTTTCGTGTTGTCTATGGCAAAGAATATGGCAATCACCAACAGGGTGCCCGTAGCGATGTTCTCTCTTGAAATGTCAAATGTGCAGCTTGTCAACCGTCTGATTGTCAATGTGTGTGAGATTCCCGGAGAAAAGATAAAGAGCGGACAGCTTGCTCCTTACGAATGGGGACAGCTCGACTACAAAATCCGGGAAATGTTTGATGCTCCTCTCTACATAGACGACACACCGTCTTTGTCTGTTTTTGAATTGCGTACAAAGGCGCGACGTCTGGTCAGGGACTATGGGGTGAAGATTATCATCATCGACTACCTTCAGCTGATGAATGCTTCCGGCATGTCCTACAACTCACGTCAGGAAGAGGTCTCCACGATTTCACGCTCACTGAAAGGACTGGCAAAGGAACTGAACATTCCGATTATAGCCTTGTCGCAGTTGAACCGTAGCGTGGAGCAACGAGTGGGCACGGCTGACAATCCGGACAGCAAGCGTCCGCAGCTCAGTGACCTCCGCGAATCGGGAGCCATAGAGCAGGATGCCGATATGGTGTGCTTCATTCACCGCCCCGAGTACTATAAGATATATAAGGATCAGCATGGCAATGACTTGAAGGGACTTGCCGAGATTATCATTGCCAAGCATCGAAACGGTGCTGTGGGCGATGTGCGTCTGCGTTTCCGCGGCGAATATGCTCGTTTTGCGAATATCAATGAAGATGCCATACCGATGATTTCCGGCGAAGAGGGTGGGGTGATACTTCCTTCGCGGATGAACAGCAATGCGACTCCGCCGGAGAATGACCCTATTAATGGTATTACACCCGACATGGCACCAATGGACGAAGTGCCGTTTTAGATAACTGTTGTGCGTGGTTTGGAGAAAGGCTGTGTGAAGTCCGATATATCCGGACTGCTATTTTCCCGTAGAATCTTTTTCTGTGGCAAAACTTTTTCTTTCATGGAATATGAGTATATTTGCCTCGTGGAAACAATAATAAAAATGACAGAACAATGATTGTATATCCTAATGCGAAAATAAATATTGGTCTCAACGTGGTGGAACGTCGTCCCGACGGGTATCATAATCTTGAGACTGTTTTCTATCCGATAAATCTTCAGGATGCGATAGAAATAAAGAATATAGAAGGCGCAGTGCCTGAGTGCGGTTATCAGCTTAAAGTGTCGGGGACTATATTGGACGGGACTCCGGAGGACAATCTGGTGGTCAAGGCATATAAGCTTCTGAAGAAGGACTTCGGGCTTCCTCCTGTGAGCATATTTGTTTATAAGCATATCCCTACCGGTGCCGGACTGGGAGGCGGTTCGTCTGATGCTGCGTTCACCATCAAAATGCTGAATGAACGTTTCGGGCTTGGACTGGATGTGAAGCAGATGGAGGCATATTCGGCAGAACTCGGTGCCGATTGCGCTTTCTTCATCGAGAACAAGCCGGTGTTTGCCACAGGGATAGGTAATGTGTTCCATGACCTTTCGCTTTCGCTCTCCGGGAAAAGTCTTGTGCTGGTGAGACCGGACATCTTTGTATCTACTCGTGACGCATACGCTGCGGTTGTGCCGCATCGTCCCGACGTGTCTCTGCCCGAATTGCTGTCAAAGCCTTTGGAAACGTGGAAAGACACGGTGGTGAATGATTTTGAGGCGAGTGTCTTTCCAAAGTATCCGGAGATTGCAGCCATCAAGGATAAGCTTTATGACATGGGCGCGGTGTATGCTTCCATGTCGGGAAGCGGCAGTTCTGTGTATGGAATATTCGACAAACCGGTGGAATATGCGGATGAAGTGTTCTCCGGTTATTTCTGTCGTCAGAGAAACTTGTGATTTATTGGTTGCGATATGTACATCAAGTTTCTTGATTTGCAGAAGGTAAACAACTCCTTTGGAAAGGAACTTCGGGATGCTGTGGTGAACGTCGTGGCTTCCGGATGGTATCTTCATGGACATGAGACGGAAACTTTTGAACGTGAATTTGCCGAGTATATAGGGACTTCCCATTGCATCGGAGTGGGCAATGGACTGGATGCGCTGACGCTTGTACTTGCGGCATGGAAACAGATGTATGGCTGGAATGACGGAGATGAGGTGATTGTACCTGCCAATACTTTTATTGCTACTGTGCTGGCTGTGTCACGTGTGGGACTGAAACCTGTTTTCTGCGAACCGAAAGTTCATGATGCACTTATTGATACAGCCTTGATTGAGAAGCTTGTCAATGAACGTACCAGATGTATTGTTCCTGTGCATCTTTATGGTCAGGTATGCGACATGGCTGCTGTGATGTCTGTGGCGCAGACCTACGGACTGAAAGTTTTGGAGGATGCTTGTCAAGCTCATGGAGCTGTCTATCATACATCAAGCCGGTGTGTGGAGTCTGCCTCGCAAGTGCTGGACGGATGTCGTGCCGGAAACTTAGGAGATGCGGCGGCATTCAGTTTTTATCCGGGAAAGAACCTTGGGTGTCTCGGCGATGGCGGGTGCATAACGACCGGCGATGGAGATTTGGCATCGGTGGTGCGCAGTATGGCAAACTATGGTCAGAAGGAAAAATATGTCCATTGTCTGAAAGGATTTAACAGTAGGCTTGATGAGGTTCAGGCGGCAGTGCTCAGGGTGAAACTTCGTCGTCTGGATGCCGACAACCGCAGGCGGATGGAGGTGGCGCACAGATACACTGAAGTTTTGTCCTCTCTGTGCTCTGATTGCAATGGCGGTGTGAAAGTTCCGGAAAAAGAGAACGCTGCCGGAAGCCATGTTTATCATATTTACGCTCTGCGGACATTGAACAGGGATTGTTTTCAGCGTGTACTTGCTGAAAAAGGTGTGCAGACATTGATTCATTATCCTTGCCCTCCTCATAAGCAGGAAGCATACAGGGAATATTCCGGTTTGTGTTTTCCGGTAGCGGAACAATGGGCGAGGGAAGAGCTGAGTCTGCCAATCAGTCAGGTGATTACTGATGATGAGGTGGATTTTGTGCTTCGCGCTGTTGAATCAGCGTGGCGGGGTTGACGTTTGAAGCCTCATCGTTATATGTTTATACAAGTCCGGGATAATCACTCCATTTGAAGCGGTTATCCCGGACTTGCGTTCTTATCGATATTTTGTTCTGTCAGTGTTAAAATAAATTCGGTTTTCGTTTTCTTGCTTCTTCCAGAGACAGAATATTTTGCTTCTTTGATTTATGCTGTTCGCGCAGTTGAGCATATTTCTCGTCAAGACGCTGTGCAAAGGAATCATGCAGGGCTGGATTCAAAAGATGTGTGGCTGCTATCACATTCTGCGAAGCATCTTTCATCCAAACTATTGGAGCTGAATATACGGGAGCAATCTTCAATGCCGTATGAAGTTCGCTGGTAGTGGCACCGCCAATCATCAGCGGTATATTGACTCCTGCTTGTTCAAGCGCGCGCCACATTGACCATTTCCTCCAAAGATGGTGTGATGAGTCCGCTCAGACCTATAATATCTACTTTCTCTTCTATGGCTCTGCGGACAATCTCTTCTGTCGGCACCATCACTCCGAGGTCTATGATTTCATAGTTGTTGCACGCGAGGATGACACTTACAATGTTTTTGCCTATGTCGTGTACATCGCCTTTGACGGTTGCAAGCAGCACTTTTCCTGCCTTTGCCGTTCCGCCGCTTTTCTCTGCCTCAATCAGCGGCTGTAGGTAGGCCACGGCTTTCTTCATTGTACGCGCTGTCTTTACCACCTGCGGGAGGAACATTTTTCCCGAACCGAAGAGTTCGCCCACTTTGTTCATGGCATCCATGAGCGGACCTTCTATTATTTTGACGGCATCTTTGTATTTTTCAACCGCTTCGTTGAGGTCTTCTTCCAAATGGTCGCCGATTCCCTTCACAAGAGCATATTCAAGTCTTTCTTCCACACTGCTTCCGTTTCTCCAGCTCTCTTTCTCCACGGCTTGTTTCTCTCCTGTTTTTTCAGCCTTTATGTGCTCTGCAAGTTCTATCAGACGCTCTGTGGCGTCCTGACGACGGTTGAGCAGCACATCATCTATCGCCGTAAGAATGTTGTCAGGAATGTCTGAATATATTACTTGCGTGGCAGGATTGACAATTCCCATGTCTTGTCCGACAGCGATGGTGTGATAGAGGAACACAGCATGCATCGCCTCACGTATATAGTTGTTCCCGCGAAAAGAAAACGAAAGATTGCTTATGCCTCCGCTGACGTGCGCTCCGGGCAGATTTTTTCTTATCCATTCTGTTGCCCAGATGAAGTCTGCTGCATATTCATTGTGCTCTTCCATGCCCGTTGCCACAGCCAGTACATTCGGGTCGAAGATGATGTCATGAGGATTGAACCCTACTTCATCTACCAGTATGCGGTATGCCCGCTCACATATTTCTATTTTCCTCTTGTATGTGGTTGCCTGTCCTTGCTCGTCGAAAGCCATCACGACTGTGGCAGCTCCAAGTCTCTTTATTTGTTTGGCATGACTGACGAACTTTTCCTTGCCCTCTTTCAGTGAAATGGAGTTGACAATACATTTTCCTTGTACGCACTTCAGTCCTGCTTCTATGACTTCCCATTTGGAGGAGTCTATCATTACAGGAACTCGTGAAATGTCCGGGTCAGACATGATGAGGTTAAGGAAATTGACCATTTCTGCCTTTGCGTCGAGCAATCCGTCGTCCATGTTGATGTCTATGACAAGAGCACCGTCTTCCACTTGCTTGCGCGCAATTGCCATGGCTTCCTCATAGTTCTTTTCGTTTATCAGACGCAGGAATTTTCTTGAACCCGCCACATTGCACCGTTCTCCTATGTTGATGAAGTTCTTTTCTGGTGACACTTCCAGTAGTTCAAGTCCGGAGAGCCACATTGCATCCGGTTTGTCAGCCCTGACGTGCGGCTTTTTCCATGAATTGTCCTTTTCCCTTATGATGTTCTGATATTCAGCAATGAACTTGTCAGTCGTTCCGCAACATCCTCCTATGACATTGACGATTCTTTCATCCACATATTCTTTCACCTCGCTTGCCATTTCTTCCGGAGACTGGTCGTACTGTCCGAGGCTGTTGGGAAGTCCTGCATTCGGATATGCCGTAATATAATAAGGTGCACGGGCGGCAAGCTGTTTAAGGAACGGCTTCAGCTGCTTGGCACCGAAAGAACAGTTTAGTCCGATGGAGAAAATGTCCGCATGTTGTATTGATGCGAGGAAGGCGTCGAGAGTCTGTCCGGAAAGTGTTCTTCCGGCGACATCCGAAACTGTTACGGAAAGCATTACAGGTACTTTCCGTCCTGCTTGTTCCATTGCCGTCTCGGCGGCATAAATCGCAGCTTTTGCATTGAGAGTGTCGAATATGGTTTCTATGAGCAGAGCATCCACTCCACACTCTATCATAGTCCTCATCTGCTCAACGTAAGCCTCAGCAAGTTCATCGTAGGTGAGGTTTCTCAGAGCCGGATTGTTTACATCCGGACTTATCGAACATGTTTTGTTTGTCGGACCTACCGAACCTGCCACAAAGCGCGGCTTGTCGGGATTGATAGCCGTATATTCGTCTGCAATTTCTCTTGTCAGCCTGCAACCGGATGCGGTTATCTCTTTGCAATAATCCTCTACGTGGTAGTCTGACATAGATATTCTCTGGGATGAGAAAGTGTTTGTCTCGATGATATCCGCACCGGCTTCAAGATATTTTCTGTGTATGTCCTTGATGATGTCGGGACGCGTGATGTTGAGAATGTCATTGTTGCCTTTCATCAGCCCCGGCACGTCCTTGAATCTCTCGCCTCTGAAATCCTCCTCCTTTAGGTCGTAATGCTGAATCATTGTTCCCATTGCTCCGTCGAGAACAAGTATTCTTTCTTTTATGATGTTTTCAAGCGTTGCCATATTTGTATTCTTTGCCTTTGGCATTAGTTGTATCCTGAGAAATATGTTGTCTTTCTGAATCTGAGATGAAAACGTTTCCTGTATGCCTAATAGAATTTCTTCTTCGCATAGTCCATCTCTCTCTTGTCTTCCTTTTCTTTCATGCTCTGCCTCTTGTCGTACTCCTTCTTTCCGCGTGCCAATGCGATAACAGCCTTGGCAAGTCCCTTGTCATTGATGAACAGTCTTACCGGTACAATCGTAAATCCCGGAGCCTTCGTCTCAGCCTCCAGATTTCTCAGCTCCTTTTTGCTGAGTAACAGTTTGCGCTCCCGTCTTTCCGAATGATTGTTGTATGAACCGTAAAAATACGGAGCTATATACATGTTCTTCACCCACAGCTCGCCGTTGTTGAAATAGCAGAAAGTATCCACCAGACTCGCCTTTCCGAGTCTGATGGACTTTATTTCCGTACCGGTGAGCACGATGCCTGCGGTGAATGTGTCTATAAACTCATAGTCAAATGACACTCTTTTGTTCTTTATGTTTATAGCAGACTTCTTTGTAATCTTTGTCTTCATTTAAGTTCGTTTTTTTTACATTATAAATATCAGGAGCTTGTCAGAGACCGAAACAGAAGTTGTCGATGTTTTCCTTCACGTATAATGCTATAGCCGGTGTTGTTTCTTCTTGGAAGTCGTCAAGAAAATCATCTCCATAATCATTGAGCTTCTCCAGTTGTTCGTAAAGTGCCATGAAGTCTTCCTCGTTCATGTCTGCTTCTATTTCTTCTTTGTGCAGATGGTATTCTTTCCGTACATTGAATATCAGTTTCGCGAAATCTTTCAGTCCCCATATCTTCTTGATGACGTATGGAAACGGACTGTCGAGCACGTATGGGCCGTATCCGTTGTGAATGAGCTGGATAAATCCGCCCTCCATAACTTCGTCTTTTATATATCTGTAAGCCAACAGTGTATGCTGGTCTGCATTCAGCCTGTCCATGTTATCGGCAGTAAGCGTTCCGTCGATTGCTTCTATATACTTGTCTGTAATGAAGTCTATAAAGTGTCCGGCACCTTGAGACCATGCTTCTTCAATTATTTCTTTTGATATATTTTCCATTGGCAAATCCTTTCCATCGTTTATTGGCGACAAAGGCACACATTTTTGAATGAGTGCGCCAAAGATGCTGATAATTCTTTTTCTCCTGTACTCTATGTCCATGAGGCAGACACAAGGTCTATAAGATGCGGTCAGTCCGGCTTTCGATGGTTGTCAGAAGTTGTATGTGGCACCCAGTCTGCTCTCAAAAGTTCTGAAACGCACATCCTTGTGATAGGAATAATGAGTGTGTCGATGGTAGTAACTCAGTCCGATGTCAAGCATGATTCTGTTGCCGAGGCTCAGCTCTATTTCCGGATTGATGATGCCGAGCAGCACATTTCCCTTGTCTCCCTGCGCATTGAGGTACAGCGGATTGGTTTCCACCATGTCCTTCTTCTGTTCATATCCTTTCCATGTGAATATCTGATACAGGTGTATGTTGAGTGCGAACCGTCCGTACTTGCCGAAGTCAATCAGTGTGCGGTTCTTGATGCTGTACCCGCTTCCCATGTTGTAGTTTCTGTCTATGACATTGTAGTAGTCTGTCAGTCCACCTCCAAGCAGTATGCAACTAAGGTAGATACTTTGCTCCATATTGGCAAGACTGTTCATCCGGGGAAAACGGTAGATGATGCCCGGACCCACACTGGCAGCCTCTGATATTTTGTAGGGGATGTATTCGGAGCCGTCGAGCACAGGCTCCGAATCGAAATAGTTGAAATGCTGGTATATTCCGAATGTGACATCCATTCCGGTCGATGTTTCCAGAGGCACACTCCAGAGTTTTCCGAGAAGGTTGACTTTATTGATGAGGGGCTGGTTAGAGGATAAGCCCATTTGCACTCTTGCCGTGAAGTAGTCGTAAGGGCTGTCGCTTTCTTTGTCGAAAGGGTCTCCATACGTACAGTTGAACTCCACGTAAGGATTGCTTTCGCCTTTGAACAGCTGGTTGTTGTCCGCCATGTACCTTTCTCCCGCACTGATGGAGAACTTCACCGGAGTCTCTTCATAATTGTGATAAAGGTAGCCTTTATGTTTCACTTTCCATGCGTCGCCGGTGATGATGCGGTTCAGCCCGCGTATCGGGCATACAATGGTGCCGAGTACTTCGCGCCACAGACGTTGGAATCCGCGCTTTGAGTCGTCGAGCACGAGGTCGGAAACACGGTGAGTCACTTCACCGAGTGCTATTCCGCCCACCGTCGTGGCTATCAGGTCGTTGATAGCCGGAGGTTCTATTTCGGCGCAGGTCTCCCACATCAGGCTTCCGCCGAATGCGTAGGGCGCAGATTCCCAAAATGTAAGCCCGTTGCTTCGCGCCGTATTGAAATACAGGCTGCCGTGATAAGGGTGCGCAAAAAGATTTGTGGAGAACTGGTCGTTGTCCCATACAAATCCGTTTTTAATATTATGACGTATCGTATGTATGTTTATGCGTGCAAAATCTTCGTTCATGACATATCGGTCGAATGCCCACACTCCCACATTGATGCCGAATGTTTTTACGGCGGCTCTCCAAGGCCGCTTCTTCTGTAGTCCCGGTTCGAAGAACACAGAGTCTTTCCGCACAGTCCCTTCGTAGGTGTCCGGTGTGTTTGCCGTGGAAACAAGATAAGACGAGTCTGCTGTCTCTGTGGCTTCAGCGATTGCTGCAAATGAGATTGCCGCCGTGATTATACATATCTTCTTCATGGTCAATTCCTATTAGTATTAAAACAAAGCTACTCCGACTTCCATGATGGGCTTGCTTTCAAACTCCTTGTTCCGGTCGTAATAGCGTGTCGAAGCGTATCCGCATGACGCAAAAGCACTTAGTCGTCTGCTGATGCGAAATTCTATGTTGACGCGTGCCTGTAGCGAGTACATTCTCTCCGGTGTATATGAATCTTCGTTCTCGAAATTCTCCACATGGAAGAATCCTATGTCGCCGCTTAGTTCGATGACCGGTGTGATTCTCTTTCGCAATCCTGTGCGATAATAAATGCACCCCGAAAACTTGTCGTCCAAACCGAGATAATGTGTTCCGAATCCTATGATGCTGTAGTCGTGACGGTTCATGAATCTCACGGCGATGTTCGTCTTGCTTATGTTGCCGGCGGCCACGAGCATCTGCATCCGTGTTTGAGGATTGATGTTGACAAGCCCGATTTTATGGGCCGTCGTGTCATTGCTGTAGTTGATAATGCCGACCTGCACCCCCTTCACTTCGCCGCCGCACAGGTTCAGCAGTCCGATTTGCACACCCTTGTTGAGGCTGCCGGCATAGTTTCCCGGAGCAATTTGCACTCCGCTCACGCTGTCCATTCCGACATTGGCAATTCCTGCAATCTGTACGGCGCGATCCATCTTGCGCGCTATGTTCATGATGCCGCAGATTTGCGTACCGGATGCGCGCAGCGAGGCTATGTTGCTGAATGCAGACAACTGTACTCCCGCTGCATCTTCCGCTATATTGCTTATTGTGGCAATCTGCAAACCTTTGGTGGTCTTTCCTGAAGCGTTCACCATGCCGCCGAACATCACTCCGCTGGCATCATCGCCTACCACATTGGCAAGCATTCCGATTTGCACTCCTTTCGCTTTTCCTCCGGTGGTGCTGACCAGTCCTGAGAACATGAAGCCGTTCATGTCTTCCTTTATTCCGCTCCCTATGAGATTGATGTTCATGCCGTCCATCCGTTTCAGATTGCTCATGATTCCGATGCTGGCATGGGTGATGCGGGTGCTGTCGCTGCCGGAATGTATATTCAGTGCGGCATTTATACCTTTTATCTCCTTGTGTTCCTGTCCGATGCAGTTTGCAGACGACTGTAATACGGCGACAAGTATGGCGACATATAGTCTCAACATATTTGTTTTCTTCATCTTTTTAGTCTTTAATTAAGGTGAATTGATGAACGGAATGTAGCATCTGTCACTTTTATTTGCAAAGGTAAGAATTTGTTTCTACTACAGCCAATATTTGAGGTCCCATAAAAAATTTTTTGAATACGATTTTTTGCGGAAAAATTTTTCTGACATAATGACGGGAAATGGCAGCGTATAGAATTAATATGTTTGTTATTTATTCAAAATGCCAACTTTTTGATTTTGTCAAATGTTAAAATCCTAAGCCTTCTGGCACGCGTCAAAATGAAGCGTGCCGAACTTTTATCGGAAATCGGGGATTCTACGCGCATTTTCTAAAGCCGTTGCGGATTGTGAAATAGTGTTTCGATTTTGCGCCGCTTCTTAACGTTTGTTGTATTTAGGCTCACTGTTCACGAATTTTCACCGCAGTGTTTTTAAATTTTCACCGCGGTGAAAATTTTTGCACACCGCGGTGAAATTTTTTTCACACCGCGGTGGAGTTTTAAAATCACCGCGGTGAAATTAAAAAAACACCGAATTT
>JAJPZU010000254.1 GCA_021204165.1 Prevotellaceae bacterium | reverse complement strand
TTCTGAAAGTTTCTAAAACAAAAAAATTACAAAAATAATCTTGAAATGAAAAAACATGTAGCATTTATTGGGCTGTTGGTGGCGGTATTGTTGTCATCATGCTCCTCAAGCAAAAAGTTCGTCTATCTGGCGGACATGGAGATAGGCGAGGGATACCCTTTCGACACCAAGCATGAGGCCATCGTACACCGCGATGACAGGTTGTCAATCACGGTGAGTTGCAAAAATCCGGAACTGGCGATACCGTTCAATGTGGCCGGCGGTTCTGTCCAAGTTGCATCGGATGGAAATGTCAATGCTGTGTCTTCAGAGGTGGCAAAGTATAATGAGAAGGGATACCGTGTGGATTCTGAAGGGTGTATAGACTTTCCGCTTCTTGGTTTACTTCATGTAGAGGGAAAGACTGTCAGTGAAGTGACTGACATGATAAAGAAAAAAATTCAGGATGGCAACTACATCAAAGAACCGTTGGTGTTTATTGAATTCTTGAATTTTAAATACACGGTTATCGGAGCTGTCGGTGCTAATGGCATATATTCAGTCAATGATGACCGTGTCACATTACTCGAAGCGATAGCTAAGGCCGGAGATCTCACCTCGGCTGCAAGAGTTGATCGTGTGGCTGTAATACGTGAGATTGGTGGTGAGCGTAAAATGTTCATGCACAATTTGCACAGTAAAGAACTGTTTGATTCGCCATGTTTCTATTTGCAGCAGAACGATATTGTGTATGTAGAGCCTAAGTACAAGAGAAGGGATGCAGGCGATGTCTTCTTGCGCTATTCAAGTTTGGTGATGAGTTTGGTAAGCCTTGCTACTACATTCTACTTGATAGCGAAATAGATTGACATGGATTTGATATACCTTGCACACAGCCCGGCACTCCTTCGGGTATGGGTGCATGGCACACTCGGAAGATAACTCCAAGTTTGAACAACTGAGATAAAAAAACAATTTATGCAAACAAAAAAAACGTGGTCAGAAAAGAATGAACAAGGTCTTAACATCATGGACTTGTTTATGTATCTGGTGTCGAAGTGGAAATGGTTTCTACTTTCCGTTATCGTATGCGTGGGAGTAGCATATCTGCACTATGCTTTGTCGCCTTTTATCTATTACCGTAAAGCGACAGTTATCATCAAAGACCCTTCAAACAAGAATTATTCATCGGGTCTTGATCGTTATGACAACCTTATCAATAAGGTGAATGTGTCGAATGAAATTCTTCAGTTTCGTTCCAAGAAACTGATGCGTGAGACTGTGAGCAGACTTCATGCAGATGTCAGCTACCGACAGAAAATTAAATTGCGCCATTTGGAATTATATACCCTGTCTCCTGTGACAGTTACATTTTTTGATACGACTCCGGAAAGCTATATTGCATTCTCTGTTACTCCCAAGGATAAAAACCTTGTTGTATTGTCGATAACAGATAAAAAGAAGGGCGATATAAAGAAAATGGCACGCTTGAATGACACAATTACGTTTGAGGGACACCGTATAGTGGTTACTCCTACTAATTATTACGATAAGTCTTGGTATGGTGTTACTGTAGATGTGTGCAAGATGCCGCTGGAGGCAATGGTCGGACAGTTTCTCGGAGCTCTGAACATCAAACAAGAGCATGGCGAATCTTCTATTCTCACCTTGTCGTTCAGCGATTATTCGCAGAGACGTGCCGAGGATATTCTTAACATGTTGATAGCTGTATATAATGAGGAAGCCGTCAACGACAAGAACCGTATTTCTATCAACACGGCTGAATTTATTAGTGAACGACTGGTGCTCATAGAGAAAGAACTGAGCGGTGTGGAAACTGAACTGGAGGATTTCAAGAAATCCAATCAGGTGACGACCGACCTTAATAGTGCTGCCGGAGTATATGTAGATGAGAGTCGAAGGTACAATACCAGTGCAATGGAGTTGGAGACACAGATAAGGCTTGCAAACTTTATCAAGGGCTACCTTACTAATCCTGTACATGATACGGAGCTTATTCCTGCAAATACAGGTATTAGCGATGCCAATGTGGAAAGTCTTATCAATCAGTACAACAACATCAAGTTGCGCCGTGACAAGCTGATTGACGACAGCAGTAGCAGTAATCCTGTGGTGGAGGAATTGAACAATTCGTTGGATGCTATGAAACAGAGCATTGTAAGGGCGGTGGACAATGTCATAGTGGGGCTTAATGTGAAGCGCAATGATGCTCTGAGCCGAGAGCGGAGCGCACAGAGCCGTGTCGTGTCCATCCCTACCAAGCAGAGGGAGTTGCTTTCCATCGAGAGACAGCAGAAAATTAAGGAGGCACTCTATCTTTTCTTGCTCAACAAGCGAGAGGAGAATGCTTTGTCGCAGGCGATGGCAGACAACAACGCGCGTGTCATTGACGGTGCGGAGGGAAGTGGTGCACCGATTTCACCTGACCGTAATCGCATTCTTCTGTTGGGATTTGCTGCCGGATTGCTACTTCCTGCCGTCCTGTTCATTTTGCAGACTTTCATGGACACCCGCGTCCACGGGCGCAAGGAGCTTGAGGGGGTTATCAGTGTGCCGTTCCTTGGTGAGATTCCTATCGACAAGGGGATGGCGAAGCAGAAGAAGAGTGCCGTCATCACCAAGAGCGGAGACGACATGGTGTCGGAGGCATTCAGGATTCTGCGTACAAACATAGAGTTCATGATGAAGAAGAGTGGGGGAGCGAAAGTCATCACCTTTACGTCCTTCAACGAGGGTGCCGGAAAAACTTTCATTTCGCGCAATCTCGCCATGAGTCTTATGTTTGCCAACAAGCGCGTGGTGCTGCTCGACCTCGACATACGCAAGGGAACGCTTTCGGGGCACATGAGGAAACACCGTCTGGGAGTGACGAACTATCTGGCGGATACGGATGTGAAGATTGACGACATCATACAGCAGGACGAGCACTGCGAGAACATCAGCATCGTCACTGCCGGTGCCGTGGCTCCTAATCCGGCGGAGCTGCTCATGGACAAGCGTTTGGATGAGCTTGTAGATGAGCTGAAGAGCCGGTTCGACTATGTCATCGCGGACAATGTGCCGGTGGAAATCATAGCCGATGCCGCCATTGTCAACCGCATTGCAGACATCACGATATTCGTGGTACGTGCCGGGAAGTTCGACCGCCGTCAGTTGCCGGATATAGAGAGTCTCTATCAGGAGAAGAAGCTTGCCAATATGGCGATGCTCCTGAACGGTGTGGATCCGCACAAGCGCGGCTATGGTTATGGCTACGGTTACGGCTATGGCTACGGGTATGGTTACGGACACTATGGCTATGGCTACGGTTACGGGAAGAGCAAGAAAAAGAAGAAATTTTTCGGATTAGGTTAAGAAGCAGTCTTAATGTTATAGTTATGCAAGTGTTTCTGACAGACTTCTCTTGTGCGAGTACTCCAATCTTGGGTGCATAGCACTAACACCCAATACGCTAACTTAGGAGAGGTAACTTAGGTGCATAGCACTAACACCCAATACGCTAACTTAGTAGAGGTAACTTGGGTGCATAGCATTAACACCCAATGCGGTAACTTGGCTCCTCCCCTAAGTTAGGGGAGGAGCCAAGTTACCGTATTGGGT
>JAJPZU010000086.1 GCA_021204165.1 Prevotellaceae bacterium | reverse complement strand
CCCCTAAGTTAGGGGAGGTGGCGCGGTAGCGACGGAGGAGTCTGTGAATACATCCACTACATATACAGAATACATCCACTACATATACATAGAATACACCCTGCCAAATATACATAGAACACACCCACTAAAATACACGGAGTAGTCTGTTAGAATATATCCGCTAAAAACACTATTGCTTTTGCTTCTTTTCCTGATCGTGTGCGATTTTTACCTGACGGAGAATGTCGGAGGCGAATATGAAATCTTCCAGTTTCTTGTTGTCGGCATCCATGATTTCGACATTTGAGCCTTGCCATTCGGCGCGTCCTTCACAGATGAACGTGATGTTTTCTCCTATTCCCATCACGGAATTCATGTCGTGTGTGTTGACAAGGGTGGTGATATTGTCTTCGTGCGTGATTCCGTGGATAAGTTCATCAATGACAATGGAAGTCTTCGGGTCCAGTCCGGAGTTCGGTTCGTCGCAGAAAAGATATTTAGGCTGCAAAGCGATGGCGCGTGCAATGGCCACACGCTTTTGCATTCCTCCACTGATTTCGCCCGGAAATTTGTTGTCGGCATCGTCGAGATTGACGCGGGACAGGCAGAAACGTGCACGTTTGACACGGTCTTCATACGGGGCGTCAGAAAACATGTTGAGCGGGAACATGACATTCTCGAGTACAGTCATTGAGTCGAACAGAGCCGCATTCTGGAATATCATCCCCATTTCGCGGCGCAAGAGAATGCGTTCCTTTTTGGTCAGGCTGCAAAAATCGCGCTCATCGTAAAAGATGCTGCCGCTTGTCGGGGTGAGCAGACCGACCACATTCTTCATGAGAACGGTCTTTCCGCTTCCGCTCTGTCCGATGATGAGGTTCACTTTGCCGTTCTCGAACACCGCGTTGATGTCTTTCAATACTTCCTTGTCGTCGAAAGACTTATATAGATGTTTAAGTTGAATCATTGCTCTTCTGGGATTGTTAAGATTATGAATTGAGGATGAGGCTTGGGGATGGCAGAGACGGAAAGGACGCGAAGACTGTTTCCGCTCTTCTCTGATTGCTCTATCCCTACGGTTATGTGAGTAGCTGTGTGAGGAAAATGTCTGCAAAGAGCACGAGTATGCTGCTCGTCACTACGGCATCTGTACTCGCTTTTCCCACTTCTACTGAACCGCCTTCAACCGTGTATCCCTTATATGCAGATACACTTGTGATGATGAAGGCATAGACGACGGCTTTGATTATTCCGCACCAGAAGAACCACTGGTTGAACTGGTAGCGGAAGCCTTCTGTCAGTTCCGACACCGTGGTCGTGCCCATGAAGGAGGTGGCATACGCACCGAGTATTCCGGCTGCCACGCTGAAGGTGACGAGTATGGGCATGATGGTCATCAGTCCCATAATCTTTGGCAGAATGAGATAGTTGGCGGAGTTGACCCCCATAATGTCGAGTGCGTCAATCTGTTGTGTGATGCGCATCGTGCCGAGTTCGGAAGCGATGTTCGAACCTACCTTTCCTGCAAGTATGAGGCACATGATGGAGGAGGAGAACTCAAGGAGCATGATTTCGCGTGTGGTATATCCTGTGACCATCCGGGGCATCCAAGGACTTTGGATGTTCAGTTTTATTTGCAGGCATATCACCGCACCGATGAAGAAAGAAATGATGAGTACAATTCCGATGGAATTATAGCCGAGTTGGAACATTTCGGTGATGTATTGTTTGTAGAACATGCGCATACGGTCGGGCTGTGCCACCACGCGTCCCATCAGCTGGACATAGCGTCCCAAATGTGTCAAACTGTTTTTTAGTGTCAGCATCTTTTGGAATTTATTTGTTTGGAATCAAACGAAAAAACAAAAACAAAACAATATTTGCAGGGCAAAAGTAAGAAAAAAAAGGCATTTGGGCTGCTTTTAACATTGTTTTTGTGGTGAAGGAGGACTATTCGACAATATATTTGTACTTTTGTTTAAGTTTTTTGGTGATAAGAATCCTTCACCGTAATGAACTCAAATACTTTACAGCAGTTTATGGCAATCGCAGAAGAAAAGAACAGTCGAGTAATAGTCAATGCCGGTGATGCGGAGGTTCCTGAATTTTCCGGCGACAGAATGACGCTATATACACGTCATCTGGTGAAGACGTATGGCAAGCGTACAGTGGTGAACGACGTGTCGATTCATGTGCGTCAGGGAGAGATTGTGGGACTTCTCGGACCTAACGGTGCGGGGAAAACGACTTCCTTTTATATGACAACCGGACTTGTTGTCCCGAATGGCGGAAAGGTGTTCCTCAACGACCTTGAAATCACGAAATATCCTGTGTCGAAGCGTGCAAAATGCGGAGTGGGCTATCTTGCGCAGGAGGCATCTGTGTTTCGCACCATGACGGTGGAGGACAACATTTCGGCAGTGCTTGAAATGACCGGCCGCTCGCGCGAGTACCAGCGTGAGAAGCTTGAAAGTCTGCTCGATGAGTTCCGTCTTCAGAAAGTGAGGAAGAACACGGGTGACCGCTTGTCAGGAGGAGAAAGAAGACGGTGCGAGATTGCACGCTGTCTTGCCATTGATCCGAAGTTCATCATGCTCGACGAACCTTTTGCCGGTGTGGATCCCATTGCTGTGGAAGACATTCAGTATATTGTGTGGAAGCTGAAAGACCGCAATATAGGTATTCTCATTACAGACCACAATGTGCAGGAGACATTGTGCATCACCGACCGTGCCTATCTTTTGTTTGAGGGGCGCATACTTTTCAAAGGTACTCCGCCGGAACTTGCAGAGAACAATATCGTCAGGGAAAAATATCTCGGCTCGAATTTTGTGCTTCGTCCGAAAGACTTCCAGCTGATTGGCGAAAAAAAGTTGCGTGAGGCGGAAGATGATTTATAGGCAGAGAGGGTGGACGATTTGACGAAGAGATATCATTCCGAGAGAATAAGACAGGTAGGAGAGGAAATCGCTGCGGTGAGGCATAGAAGCAGAATGGCTTTTGTGATGAAACTGCTGTTTTTCCTTGCTGCTGTCTTTTTTCTTTTTTTTTGCAGTGGAACACCGGGATTCCGGGCATGTACTTTGCCGGCGGATGTGCCGTTGTCTATGCGGTGTCTTATTTGTGGGATCGCAGGCTGATGCTGCGGACAGACCGTCTGGAAAAGATACGGAGGGTTCATGAGAATGAACTGAGGGCGATGGACGGCGACTTCTCCGCGTTTGATACAGGAGAGAGATTTGTCAATCCGGAGCATGAATATTCATTCGATCTTGACGTATTCGGGACCGGCTCGTTGTTCAACCGTATATGCCGTACTGTGACCGGACTTGGCGGTGAGCGTCTGGCGGCACTTTTGCAGAGCACAGCGGAGACCGAGTCGGAGGTGAGAGCGCGTCAGGAGGCAGTCCGCGAAATGTCGTGCCGGACCGACTGGAGCATGGATTTTCTTTCCGCGGAATATACGGAAAGCCGCATCAGGGAAGTTTTGTTGTCTGTGAAACAGAATGATGTGGAAGGGGATATGTTTCTCTCTTCCCGCTTTGTGTGGATGTGGTGGATCCCCTTATAAAAAAAAAAAAACTAACTGTCTGGTGCTTATTAGTGATTGCATCAGGATGAGCTTCATT
>JAJPZU010000165.1 GCA_021204165.1 Prevotellaceae bacterium | reverse complement strand
CTATACATCTGCTTCATAGTCTTTTCAAGCTATGGTATATAGGCTCCTCCCCTAAGTTAGGGGAGGTGGCGCGGTAGCGACGGAGGAGTCTGTCGAATACAACCACAAAATATACATGATGAGTCTGTTGAGAACACCCCGCTAAAAACACATGATGAGTCTGTGAACACCCCCGCTAAATATACATGATGAGTCTTCTGAGTACATCCCGCTAAATCTACACGATGAATCTGTCGAGAACAACCCACTATGAGAATCTTTCCGGAGTCAATGTAAGAATCTAATAACGACCTATCGTTATTACCTTACGGGGCGGCAACGTTGTATGTGCAGTTGGGTCTCTTCACATATCACGCTGTCTGTCGTGAAACACAGACGTACCATCAGTGAACGCTGTGCGAGAGGGTGGGGGTTGTCAAATATGAAATTTCCAAGACTGTAATATACTGGTTTGCCGCTGACTCTGTCCGGTTTTTGTATTACGTGCGGATGATGTCCGATAATGGCATCTGCTCCGGAACTGATAAGTTTTGCGGCTTCATATCGTTGATTTACGGAAGGGGATGTCTGGTATTCTGCTCCCCAATGCAGTATGGTGACACAATATGTACCTTTATGCAAATGTTTATATCGTCTTATGGCTTCGGATAGTTCATGTATAGTGGGCTGACAGACACCGGCTTGTTTCTCAACTATTGGCGACCAGTTTTCAATGGTTAGTAGTACAGCATTGAATAATGCTACCTTTATTCCGTGCTTCTCTATGACTGTGGGTGCAAGACGTTCCCCAAATGTATATCCATATCCTAATGGAATGATTCCGCTCTGTAGTAAGTGTCTGTTTGTAGAGACCAATCCCCTTCTTCCTTGATCCATTGTGTGGTTGTTGGCAAGTGCGGCATGAGTTATTCCGAGGTCTTTCATCTGGGGTGCTACATCCGGGTCTGCACGAAAAATAAATTTCTTGTTCAGTGGGGATATGGTGTCGGTTATAGGACACTCAAGATTGATGACTACAGCGTCAGACTTCTTGAAGTCCTTTTTTACTTCTGCGAATAGTGCTGCAATTCCCTCATGCTCAATATGGCGACGTACTCCTCTGTCGAGAAGTACGTCACCCGTAAAAACTATGGATAATGTGTCTTTGTTGGAGCCCTCGTATTTCTCTGTCACATCTGTTGTTTGTCTGATGTTTTCTTTCTCCAATGTTGAGAGGACGGTCAGAGAGAGGGCGGTTATGAGCATGAAGATTCTGCACTTCATTTCATACGGTACTAAGAATTGTACTTTTAATCAACAGCCGGAACTATAAAATACACCTTCGTTTAGTTCCGGTTCTTTGTTTATGATGAATGGCTTCATCCATTCATGACGCATCGGGATATTCTTTTCTTCTATCATTCTCTGCCATTCTTCATCTGTGAGACGCTCTCCGAGCGGACGTACAAACTCGTAATGGGAGAATATTGCGCCTCGTGTAATGTAGAATGTCCCGCCGATGTTCACAATTACATATATTGCATCGGCATTTCCTGTGCCTTCATGCAGAATTCCGTTCTTGGAACACCCTATGACATTGCGTGTATATACATCCGATACGACCGCAATAGACCGGTCTGCTCCACGTACATCCTGCCAAAGGTAAAATGTTTCATCCGGATCAAGGACAGACAATGTGTACCATTCGATAGAACTTCCCATTTTCTGGATTTCCATGTATTCGTTGCTTGTCAGCTGGATTCCGGCTATTTCTTTTCTTACAATTCTGATGCAGAAGTCAATCTTTTCTTCCAATGCCGAAGTTTTGTCTTCAAGGTCTGCCGTTAGCATATTGGCATTTTTCAGCATTTTGCGGTTGAGCGCAATCAGTTCTTTCATTTTTGTCCAAAAAAGAAGATTCGGTTCTATGTACCCCATGACATCAGGAGGAACAAGTCCTCCTCCGCCACACTCTGCCGCAAACGGTTGCTCCGAGTACAGCACAGCATCGTGTTTGAGCATAGCCCATGAAGCAAGTGCCGTATTTAGGTTTTTGCATTGCCATGCCGGAGTGCGCATGAATCTCGGATAGTTCTTGTCATCTTGCTGAAGAGACAGAAGATTCTCAATCCATTTGTTATACATGGTGGCATTCCAGTTAAGCCCTGTGTCGAAGCGGCTTTTCATTTTTGCCGCTTCCTTTTCATAGTCTTTCCATGATTGTGCTTCGTTATAACAATTGTCAAGTATGGAGTCTGCCGCTGCCACACCGAATGCTGCGAATACGTCCAGCCCTTTCGGATAAGCGCGCTTGGCATTTACTTCTACATCGGTCATGGCTGCCAGAATCTCATTGTCTGCCACATAGCGTTGCGGCATGAAATTTATCTTGTCTGCACAGCTTATTTGAATTTTAGGGGCAATTTTGTTACGTGTTTTAAAAGCCTCAATAAGCATTTCATTGACATCGTTCAGCACATTGTCGTCTGTGGCAGCCGATACTCCGACAATCTCCTTTATTTTCAAGTAGTCGGCTATCTCAATGATGGAGAGATTGTCCGGCTCGCCCATCAAGAATGAAATGGCATCATACACATTGCGGCAGTCTTTCCGCGCTGAATCCGGAATGTTGTTGAATATTTGTGCAATGAATACAGCTTTCTGAAGCTCGTTTTTCTTCTCACGGCAGAAAGAGGTTGTTTGCAGCCACATCATTGTACGGAAATATGCACTCTCGGTTTCGTTGCGTGTATAGTGTCCTCGTGGTTTGAAAAGACTGTAAGGGAAGACTGCCTTTGTATATCCGAGATACTCGGAGGGTGCATCTTCCGCGTTCATGATTTTTTGTATCTCATCGTTGAACTCTTTTCTGTATGCTTCCGGAATTTTATACGTCTCGTCAGACAAAAGTTTTCCTGCTATGGCAAAAAACGTGGCTGTGTATTCTGCATAATTTTTCAGTTCCTTATCATCTGTTGTCTTTGCTATTTGCATCGCTTCCACATACATAGACTTTATGAAATGTTGAAGTGCCGGACAGAAAGCTTTGCGTTCAATGCTTTTCAACACATAGCTGAAATAGGTGTGTGCCGCTTGAAGATGCAGGTCTGTTGTAATGAAGCTGGGCATTACGGTATAATCGTTTTCTTCATATATGTTAAACAATTGTTCGCATTGTGTCGGTGCAATGGCAAAGTTGTTTTTGGCTATCAGACTGACAAATTGGCTGTCCGGTTCATCTACCTGAAAAACATTCACACACAGATTCGGGTTGAGAAGACCATTCGATGCGATGGAGTCGCGTTCCATTTCCCTCATCCGTTTGTCTATTCTGGCTACAAATTCTTGCTCTTCTTCAGTGAGTTTCACTTCGCTGTATGGAATAAAGTCTTCCACACTGTCGCATTCGCCGTTATGCTTCTTTGCATATTCTTCGTATCTCTTGTAAACTGTGTTTTCACATAACTCGTAGTACCAGTCTGTTCTACTGCAAAAGAACATGTTAATGTCGGCTTCCTTAAACCAAAATCCGTGGAGAGCGTAAGGATAACTTCTTAGAAGTCTCAGCTCTCCATACGAAATATGGTCTATGTTAATCTTTGTGTCTATATGTTGGGGCAATAGGCTGTCGGTCAGAAGAAACGAGGGTTTGCCTATTTCTTGCAACATTTCCATTGCTTCGTTTGGGGGTAGTTCTGCCGTATCGACCTGTGTTTTTCCACTGTTTAGGCAACTTGACATCATTAGAACATAAACAGCCGGTATTAAGATTTTATTTTTCATGTCTTAGAATTTTATTTTCTCCGTTTTTTTGTCTTTTGTCAGCTCATGATGGCAAAGTAATCTACGATACCTGCAAGATGCTTGTTTTCATCGACGACAAGCAACGAGTGTATTTTATGTTTACGGAACATAGCTTGTATCTGAGTCAGTTTGGCATCCGGATTGATTATTTTAGGGTTCTTTGTCATAATGTCACATACGTGCAGACTGAAGAAATTTGATTGCGCGCCTTCGACAGCACGACGTATGTCGCCATCTGTTATGATGCCAAGAATCTCGTCTCCGTTCATCACGATACCCAGACCGAGTTTGCCGTTACTAATCAAGATGATGGCCTCGCTGAGTTTCATTTCCGGCGGAAGAAGAGGAAGGTTTTCCGTGTACATCACATCCTTTACCCGAGTGAGCAGTTTGCGTCCAAGGCTTCCTCCCGGATGGAACATGGCAAAGTCATTCGCTTTGAATTTACGTATTTCCATCAAAGTACACGCAAGAGCGTCTCCCATTGCAAGGGCAGCGGTTGTCGATGAGGTCGGTGCAAGATTCAGCGGACATGCCTCACGGTTCACCTGCACTGCTATATGATAATCGGAATGTTGTGCAATCAGCGACTCTGGATTACCGGTCATTGCGACAATCGGTATCTTTCTTTCTTCAAGTGATGCAATAATGCGTAGCAGTTCATCGGTGTTTCCGGAATTGGAAATAATCAGTACGACATCATTCTGCATAATCATTCCCAAGTCTCCGTGCATGGCGTCGAGAGGATTGATGAAGATAAACGGAGTACCGGTACTTGCCAGTGTGGCTGCTATTTTCGCTCCTATATGTCCTGATTTCCCGACTCCTGTGACCACTACATGACCGTTGCATCGGAAGATGAGTTCTACAACTTTGTCGAAATTCTCGTCCAATTGAGGGATAAGGTCAAGCAGAGCTTGTGCTTCATCCCTTATACATTTTTCCGCAAACTCTTTGATATTTAACGGTTCAGCCATTTCTTCTTGTTGTGTAATATACTTAGACAATAAGTGATGCCACTACAGCATCAAGGTCATTCAGGTTTAACATGTTCGGGCCGTCACTGAGCGCATTGTCCGGATCCGGATGTACCTCAAAGAAAAAACCGTTTGCTCCGAATGCTTTGGCAGCAAGTGCCATTGCCGGAACAAACTCTCTGTTTCCTCCTGTCTTTCCTCCTGCGGCTCCCGGTCGCTGCACTGAATGCGTGCAGTCCATGATGACTGTGTCGCTGTAGTGCTTCATGTCCGCAATATTACGGAAATCTACGGCAAGATTGTTGTAACCGTAAATGTTGCCGCGCTCTGTGAGCCACACACGATCGTTGCCGCTCTCCCGAACCTTCTGTGCCGGGTATTTCATGTCTTCTCCCGAAAGGAACTGCGCTTTCTTTATGTTGACAATGCGTCCTGTACGCGCTGCTGCAACCAGTAAATCGGTCTGCCTGCACAGGAATGCCGGTATTTGAAGTACATCAGCCACTTCACCGGCAGCTTGTGCCTGCCAACTTTCGTGAATATCTGTCAGAATCTTCAGTCTGTATTTCTCCTTTATGTCAGACAGCATCTTCAAGCCTTTTTCCAAACCGGGACCGCGATAAGAACTGATGGAAGTCCGGTTTGCTTTGTCAAAAGACGATTTGAATATGATGTTGACTCTGTATTTCTCATTCAGCCGCACAAGTTCTTCAGCCACTGTTTCCAGTACTTCCATGCTTTCTATTACGCAAGGTCCGGCTATGAGTGTAATGTGGTTATGCATAAATTCTTTTGTTATAGTCTGTTTTTAATCTGTACAAATAAAGGTAAGTATAAAATTGTCGAATATTTTATACGTTACATTCATACGGCTGTTTTTGTCCGTTCTACTTTCCGTAAGGGCAAAAGAACCTTCGTTGGCTTCCTCAAACGGCTCCACATGCAGATGTCTAATGAAATCTACTCCTTCGGTTGATAATACCTTGAAGGCACTTTCTTTGGCAGACCAGTGCAATAAAAGACTGGTCAGTGTTTCCGCCTTTTCTTCATCTCCGACAAATTTGTCTTTCACTCTGACGACTCTTTCCGACAGGCATTCTATGTCAATACCTATTCTGTGATTCCGAGAAAGAGCAACAGCCACATACATCACATTCCTTCCGTCGGCATTTCTGCTGGTGTGCGATATGCTTATGTTCATATCTTCTTCGGGAAGAAATGGTGCTCCATTCCCGGTGTATTCTATTCTTGTCTGCTTTTGCAGCATGGCATACAATAGCACCCTTACTGCAATCCATTCTTTTTTTCGAGTGTCGGAACGAGATCGCTTGTCTGCTTCTGTGCATACACATTCACTGTCGGGAAGTAAGGAAAGTAATGTCTCAACATCTTCCTCCACGTTCCATACAGCAAGACGGAACTCATCCGTCTGTTTGTCGAGCAGAATCATCAGAATGGATATTGGTCGTTGTTGTCCTGAGGACGTACCACTTGAGCGTTTTGTGGAGACGGGTTTGTAGGCTTTATGGTTTGCGGAGCATTGCCGGGTTGGTTGTTTTGGGATGACTTTACAGAAAGCATTTCCATATTCTCCACCATGATTTCCACTATCTGATGGCGGACTCCCTGCTTGTCATTCCATGTACGGCTTTGTATCTTCCCTTCCACATAAAGCTTATCCCCCTTGTGTACATATTTCTCTACTATTTCAGCTTGTTTTCTCCAGAAGACAAGATTGTGCCATTCGGTGCGCTCCGGTACTTGTGTGCCGTTTTGCAAGGTATAACCTCTTTCTGTGGTGGCAAGGCTGGTTGTGGCTACACATACACCTTGGTCCAAATATCTGACCACCGGCTCTTGTCCGACGTTCCCTATAAGCATTACTTTATTTAAAGACATACCTCTCTTCTTTTTGGTGATGTTATAATGTAACTGTTTTGTTAAGCAGATAATAGTCGAGTATTGTCATTGCTGCCATTGCTTCGACGACCGGTACTGCACGCGGAAGCACACACGGGTCATGGCGACCCTTCACCGTGAGCACAGTGTCTTCCCCTTGTTTGTTGACAGTCTGCTGTTCACGCAACAGGGTGGCTACGGGTTTGAAAGCTACACGGAAATATATGTCCTGTCCGTTGCTTATACCTCCTTGCACACCTCCGCTGTGATTGGTGCGTGTATGTATGCAACCGTTGTCATTGAAGAATATATCGTTCTGTTCGGAACCCCTTTGTGAGACACCTGCAAATCCTTCTCCGTATTCAAATCCTTTCACGGCATTGATACTGAGCATGGCGCATCCGAGAGCGGAATGCAGCTTCCCGAATGCAGGCTCACCTATGCCGACAGGACATCTCTTTATGACACAAGTTATCACTCCGCCAATGGTGTCACCCTGTGTCTTTATGTCGAAGATGAGTTCCTCCATCTTTTTCGCCATTTCCGGGTCTGGGCATCTGACAGAGTTTGTTTCTGTGACAGACAAATCATATTTGTGGTAATCGCGTTCAAGCTCAAGATGCCCCACTTGCGATGTATATGCGGTCACGGTGATTCCTATGTTCCGAAGGGCGAGCTTGGCAAAAGCACCTCCGACACAGCGTGAAATGGTTTCTCTTGCCGATGAACGTCCGCCTCCTCTGTGGTCTCTCATGCCGTACTTCTGCATGTAGGTATAGTCTGCATGTGAAGGACGATATACATTGCGTATGTTTTCATAGTCATTTGAATGTTGGTTGGTGTTCCTGACTATGAAGCCTATCGGGCATCCCGTTGATTTTCCCTCGAATACACCGGAAAGAATTTCCACCTTGTCGCCTTCGTTCCTTCCTGTCGTGATACGGCTCTGTCCCGGTCTGCGGCGGTCCAGCTCATTCTGAATGAAGTCCATGTCAATGTCGATGCCCGCCGGAAATCCATCAATCACTCCACCTATGCCTGCCCCGTGGCTTTCGCCGAAAGTGGTCAGGGTGAATACATTACCAAATGTGTTGCGCATAATTCTTTTTAGTGAACTGGCATACAAACTGAAGGACAGGCACATTTTTTTCCTGCCTCTCCGGTCCGTCAGCCTATATGCCGGAAAAAATCAATGGCAGTGTCCGCATCCGCACCCTTCATCATGGTGATGTCCGTCGCCGCATCCTCCGCAGTCGTCACACCCACATCCGCAGCCTTCTCCACTGAGCATATTAATCATGCCGGTCACTTCGTCATTGGTGGCTTCGCGGTTTTCTACAACTGTGCCGACAAAGTACAAATCCTGTCCGGCACGAGGATGGTTCAGGTCGATGGTGACAGCATTCTCTTTTATCTCTATGACTGTTCCGTAGAAGCGTTTACCGTCGGAATCTGCAAGCTGAATCACATTTCCCTCGAAGATGTGTTCTTTGTCGAAACGTCCGTTTACTTCAAATAGGCTCTTCTCCACGTCAAACATCAATTCGTCCTGAAAATCGCCGTAGGCATCTGCTGCCGGAATGACAAAATCGAAAGCTTCTCCCTTGGCAAGAGGAGCCACAATCTTCTCAAATGATTCGAGAGCAACACCGAGATTGCTGATAAACTGGAACGGATGTTCTGCTGTACACTCTTCAACCAAAGCTTCCGTTTCGTCTGTTTCGCTGTCTTTCACGTATAGTTTGTAAGCTACTGTAATGTAGTTGTTCTGTATTGCCATAATTCTGTTCTTTTGTTTTTTAACTGTTATTGTTCATTATATTATCAAATTGCATATCCGTCTGTTTATGGAAGAATATGTCAAAAAAACGGATGTACCATCTACATACGAGTGGCACTTCCGCATGTATTTCGTCAAAATAAAAAATCGACTTGAAAGATACAGCTTGTTTATTCATCCAGCAGATGATGTAGAAAATCGTCAAGCTCCTTGTCAAGTCCTTTGAGAAGCTCTTCGCATACGATGACATTGTTGTCATCTACAATCAGCAGTTCCTCGAAAGTGTCCGCTTCCGGATTCTCCAGCAGAAACGAGAACGGTTTGAATATATTGATTTTGTCAAACTCTTCCTCCTTGTTCATGTTGTGCAGTTCATGTCGCAGCAGTTTGCTCATCTGCTTGTCCGGCATATCAGCTTTTTCTGTCTGTGGCAGAAGGTCGGCTGCTGCAAGCAAAGTATCTTCGTCGTCACAGATTTCAATTCTGTTCTCTTTTATAAATATGTGAAAATCCGTAACGACATGGCTGCTTTCTTCCGTGTCTGTATATTGGTTTATAGCTTTTCTGATAGCATCTTTGACTATTGTTGCCGTTTGCTGATTAAAATCCATCGTCTGCATTTTTTTATGTTATGAATGCAAAAATATAGAATAAAATTCAAAATATGAAATTTAGCGACTGTTTTAATAGTTTGTTATCGTTGTACGGATGTATTTGCTGCTTCCTCCGTGTGGTTTGTGTGTGGATATATACCCTCACTTGCCCTTAAAGGAACCGGAACATGTTTCTAACCTCGACTCTCTGTCTCCTCGTCAAAAATCCGGTTGAACAAATTGTCCAGCAAACAAGGAGTCTCTATTATCGTATGCAAATGTTGCAGACGATTGATGTTCTCGCTCCACGGCAACCATACTTTGAGATACCCCTCCGGACCATACTTGACTCTTAAATGCTGCAAGGCGCGAGTATGATGTCCGGCACGGTCGAGGTCGGGGAAATTGGC
The DNA here is from genome assembly GCA_021204165.1 of Prevotellaceae bacterium. GTDB lineage: Bacteria > Bacteroidota > Bacteroidia > Bacteroidales > Bacteroidaceae > RGIG8745. The sequence goes on along the minus strand of JAJPZU010000165.1, from coordinate 13,115 downwards.
TAATCCGTATTGGATTGTTCGCCGGATAATCGTTTCAGCTTCTATGAAACGGTCAGCATCGGCCACCACCATGCCGTAGAGACTGTGCGGTTTCGTTTTGCCCGATGCCCTGTGGTCTTCCACAGCCTCTTTCATGATATCTATCTGCTGTTCGGTAAAATGTGTACGGATGAAACTGTCGGATTCAAGTATTTTGCCCGACGCAATATGATGGTTCTCACGTCCATCCACCAAACCCAAATCATGAAAAGCAGCAATGCAATATGCCATGTCGATATTAAGTTCCGGCAATCTTCGAAGAAGACACAGACTTTGGTCTATGACCATCTGTACATGGTCGCGTCGGTGCGCCTTGTCAAAATCATCATATCGTGGAATTATCGAATGTTCAACGTATGTGATAATCTCCGGGTTCACTCCCCTCACAATTGGTCTGAGAGCATTGAATGTGTCTGTCATGAATGTGGGTTCTGACGACAGCAACTCTTCTGCTTTTCCATTCCCGTATGTCACGGCACAAGTGGCAGTTCCGGCTGCATGTCCCATCAGTATGTCAACCGAAGCATCACCGACAGTAATGGTTTCTGTTGCTTTCCATCCACAGCTTCCAAGTATTTTCAGCACAGGGTCCGGAGCAGGTTTACCTTGGGTCACATCATCTCCTCCCACAAGCATCGTGAAACAATCGGATATGCCAAACGAATCCACATATTCTTGCAGAGACGTGCGGTTGCGACTGCTTGCAATTGCCATTCTGTAGCCGTCTGCATTCAACTGTTTCAATGTGTCGATTACTCCGGGAAAACATTCTACTTTAAATGACAGCTTCAATTCATCAAAGATGCGGCGATAGGTAGCAGCATAAAGTTTGCCGACCTCAGGTGTTGCCTGCCACAGTGCTGCGGGAATCTCTTCAAGACGAAGTCCGATGGTGGCTCTATACTCTTCGTCTGTATGCGGTTCCAGCCCCAGTTTCTCAATCGTTGCCTTCATTGTGCCCAAAATGAGTGGAGCTGTATCCATTAACGTTCCGTCAAAGTCAAAGACAATGTTTTTGATATTATCCATGTTACAAATAAATTAAAGCTGCACCTCTATCTGATGCTAAAAACAAATGATACCGGCAAGACCGGCATTTCGACTACATGAATATATTTTCATCCGTTCATCAAAAATCATGTTTGGGATGCCCATATTCTCACTGTGCAAAATTAAATCAAAAATCTTAAAAATCAAATAGCGCAACATTTTTCGCTGTTTAATTGGTTTTGGAATTGGTTGCCAATTTTCCCGCTACTGTTATATGGGTGCGGTACGTACTCGACAGACTCCTCCGTCGCAAGCTCCCCAATTGCTCCTATTCCGCAATTGCCCCTAACTTAGGGGAGGAGCCAAGTTTCCGTATTGGGTGTCAGTGCTATTGGGCCTTTCATAGGTCTTTTTCAGGTATGGTATATAGGCTATTATCCAAGTAAAATAACTTAATTAACGGATATACAGCTAAATATAATCGGTATTAAACTCAGTAAGAAACAGATAAGGAATACGTGAGTTCGGGATAAGACTTTGCTAAAACAGGGTCAATTGAGCTGAATACTCCACAGGCACGGACAGTGCCTGTGGTTTGTTTTCAAAGAAGGAGTAAGCCGTAAGTGCGGCACAGATGTTCATGATGAAACTGTGTATGGAGCGATGCCTTGAATGCACGATGTTGGCCTTGTTCTTGAGCAGGTCGTTGATGCATTCTATGATGCACCTCTTGCGAAGCATGATTTTGTCCCACATGGACATGAGCCTGTTCTTTATGTTTGCCCTCAATCCGTGAACGAGGTGTATTCCCCTGTCAAACAGGTCTTCGAAAAGAGCCTGTTTGATGTATCCCCTGTCGGCGAAGACCTTTCCGTAGAGTTCATTGGCGAAGACCGTCCACACCCGTTTGTCCCTGTTGTCAACGTTTGCGCTTGTAAGACAAGATGTTATAATCTCCCCACTGTCTAAAACATTATGTCCAACAATACAATAGAACTGGCTTTCCATCCCTATTATGACTTTTTATTATTCTACCTCAGAATAAGGTTCACTAAATAGCGGACTCTTCTCCATGGCATGAATAACCTCAATTTTGGTTTCCTCATCTAATTCCTGTCCATTGATTACAAAGTGGATGATTTTGCCAAGCAAGTCCTTATCTATATTGCCTGCTGCCACATGCCAAATATAAGCTTCCATGTGAGGCAAGAAGTGGAAACCTGCCCACCCATACCTGTTCTTAATGAGAAAATGAGCTCCAATAACAAGTGATATACGTTTATTACCATCGGCGAAATAATGTCCAGTACAGAAAGCATAGACAAGATATGTAAGTTTTTCCTCAAAAGAAGGATAATATAAATCATCCTGTACCAAATCAAGTATCATTTCAATGCCGCCCTTCTCTCGAATACCAGACATACCTCCACCACTTTGCTCAATAGTATCACAATAGTATATGAGGATGTCATCAAATGACAGATAATTTATCTCATTCATTTCTATTATTTCTTTAAGCGTTCGAGTGTTTTACGGTTTTCATCATTATCTAATAGTTTTTCTAAATCTATGGACTCTGTTCCGATAAAACGGTCAAACTCTTCAGGAGACATAGCTCGTATATATTCTGCTATATTATCATGGTAAACATCACGAAGGCCAAAATCCCTTGATGCCATCTTTTGCCTTGCATCGTACAAGAAAGGTGCCATCACTGGACTTTCTGCTTGCTCACTTATCAACACTTGTACTTCTGTAATTGTGAGTTTTCTATTCAATTCATTATGTTTACTATGAATGGCAGCACCTATACCATTCTCAAACGAACTGATAACTCTTAATACTTCGGCATACATTGTAGCACGAGCACTGTCTTTAGGTTCTAGTTTAAGTAAATTTCTATATTCTTTTGCATTTTCGCGAAATACAGCTTTATAAATCATATCTGTAACTACAGAATATTTGTAAGTAGGATGACCATCTACATAAGCATTGATAGATGATGTCAAATTTTTGCGATAATTATCCTCTTGTATTGCAGCAGGCAGGTATTCACGATCATGCCAGTTGATATATTTGGTTCCTCCACCAGCTTTTTCGTTGATGGTTGAGATTACTATATCAAGAATCAAACTCCTTACATTCTTTGCCTTTTCGCTCTCAGCAAGTAGCATACCAATATTTAAAAAGGCGCGAAAATCAAATAGACCTAATTGAGTTATTTTGGTCGCGAAAGTTTTTTCGTGAGCAAATTGTAACTTTATCTCTTTCAGCTTTTTACCCTTACATAAAACGTATCCATTATGTTTTAATTCCTTCTCATTTGCAGCTAGATAGTTATCTATAGTTCTTATATCTACCTCATAGAAATCCGCTACCATCTGTTTTGTCAGATAGTATTTTCCTTCATATTGAAAAGTTTCTATATCAAGAACCTTTTTTATGCGAGGAATGGCCATATTGTTATTCAAAATATTTTGGCGCTCTATAGCAGAATTCGTTAAATCGTGAGCCATATTGTTTTCAAAATTTCTACAAATTATAATATTATGTATTAAAGCTTGCAAGCGTATACGTGAGTTCGGGATAAGATATTGCTCGTAAAAGTTGGTAATCTCGCAAGTATTTCGTAACTTTATAGTTGATATCCAATGGGTTAAACCAAATATAAGCGATGATTACCGAAGACAAAGTTATAGAGATTTTCTGTATTATGGATGAGTTTTGCGAGAATTTTGCATCCGAGTGTGAGAAAAACCTCCTTTTGGAGGACAAGGAACACCATCACCGCAACCGTAAGGGACAGTTAAGTCAAAGTGAGATAATGACAATACTTGTCTGTTACCACTTCGGCTCTTTCGCCAATTTCAAGCATTACTACCTGTTTTATATATGCCAGCATCTTTCCGGCTGTTTTCCCGATGCCGTTTCGTATAACCGTTTCGTTGAACTCATGTCACGTGTATTCTTCCAACTTATGCTGTTTATGAAGTTGATAGCTTTTGGCAGATGTAACGGTATCAGTTTCGTGGATTCCACGATGATACCTGTGTGCCACAACCTGCGCTGCTATGCCAACAAGGTCTTCAGGGACATGGCAACGGACGGCAAGGGGACGATGGGATGGTGCCACGGATTCAAACTACATTTGATGTGCAATGACAGAGGAGAAATCATAACATTCTGTCTTACAGGAGCAAATGTTGACGACAGGAGTCCAATGGTATGGAAAGTCATGGCTAAAGAGTTGTATGGCAAGGTCTTTGCAGACAGAGGATACATTTCTCCCAAGTTGTTTGATTCATTATTTGATGACGGCATCCAGCTCGTACACGGGGTTAAGACGAACATGAAGAACAAGCTTATGTCCTTTTATGATAAAATGATGCTTAGAAAGAGATATATCATTGAGACTATCAACGACCTACTCAAAAACAAAGCCCAGCTCGTACATTCCAGACACCGTTCGATAGCGAATTTCCTAGTAAATCTTGTGGCTGTACTGGGGGCTTATTGTTTCTTTGAGAACAAGCCCGATGCATTGCAAGGATACTATATTGAGGAATCAAAACAACAGGCATTATTCTAAAACTTATCCCGAACTCAGGTAAAGTATTATCAAATAAAAATTTGATTTATGATTTCTATTTCCTTGGGGTGTATTACTCCATCTGCTTCAGCCATCTCAATAAATAGAACCTTAGCTATATTTTTATTCTCATCAGCCATTTCATTGATTATAAGTTTGGTTTGTATGTCGTCAATATTAGAAATGTCCTCTATGTCATTGATTGTTATGGAAAAATCATTATATGTTTTATCCATGAATTTCTCCTCTTTAGGATGAATGATACCATCTGCTTTCATAATGTGTGAAAGAACTTTTATGATGGCGTATTTTTCGATTGTTGTGAAACTATTCATAATGTCTGATTGTAGAAGAAGTTGTGATAGGTGTCATTTCCAATGTTTATTATATACATGTTCTCCCTTGCACGAGTAATCGCCGTATATATCGTTTGTGGCGACATTGGGCGAAATGTTGTATTATGCAAAATAAGGTCATCCTCTAAAATAACTATAACAGAAGGAGATTCCCAACCCTTGAAACTTTGTATGGTTGATATCTTTAAACAGCGTTTGTCTGTCGTAAACAATTGCTTTCTTGTTCGCTCAAGTGCATCAAAATCCCTATTAAATTTCCAATTGGCTGCCCTTTCATCTGTGACCTGATGTATTTGTTTTAACCTTTCAAGAACTTCGTTTGAAATAAATGTTATTTCTGTTTGTTCGTTTGTCTTTTGTCTATAAAGGAAATCAATATTGCGAAGCAATTTGGTTGACGAGGCAAGTACGACAAAGTCTCTTGCTTCGTTATTGTCATTGGAAATGATGCTGATTATATTAGCTATTATGGATTCAAAGGAATTATTTTGTCTCAGGTCAATATAGTTTAAAATTTGAAAATTGAAAGTATTTGATATGGAATTTTCAGCAGCTATATTATCGGTAGGTAAATTTGCCATAAATTGCGTTTGAAATGCTGTGGCAAGATTAGCAAGGTGTGGATTAGTGAATCTTCGGCTGGTTGTTAATTGCCGATTCCACTGTCCTCCAATAACACCTAAACGGATGTCTCCATTTGTATCTAAAGGACGTTGGTATACATTTTGTTTTGGATCCCCAAATACTACCAGCTCACCATCAGAGTCTAAGAGAAAATTCTGCATAATAATACGAAGCCATTCCGTTGTATAGTCTTGAACCTCATCAACGAAGATAGCTGAATACTTCTTGTGATTTTTGGAATTATCAAAGAATGATTCATTTTGATATGAGCCAAATTCAACATGTAATTGACATTCTGCAGCACGTATTCTAAAGAATTGATGATAAGGATATATGTCTATTTTTTCCCATGAGAAATCCTCCCGAATTTCGGACAGCCTAAATCTCAAGTAATTTGCTAGTGTAATGTTATAGGTCAACACTAAAATATCGCCTCCAGTACGCTTCATAGCATTTATTGCTCTAAAAGCAAGTACTTGAGTTTTTCCAGAACCAGCGACACCACTTATTTTCTGTTGTGTTATACTGCTTTCTGATAGTCGCTTCTGTGCGCCAACAGGCTGCATATCAATGCGCCCTTCCTGATAGGAATGCCAGGATGGGGATATTATCCTGGCTAATTTTCTTCTTACAACATCATCAAAAGCATTATTGTTGTATAGTAAACCTATGGTAGTATACAAATTTTGTGATACATCTCTATTATCAATAATTTCCTTGCCGAAAATAGAGGTGAAATTAAAGACGTTATTCTTAAATCCAAAGAATTTTTCGATCTCGTCAATAGAGTTTTCTGAGAACACAACCGCTTTTTTGATAAGACTAAAATTCCGTCTATCCTCAATGGTACTCATCAAAAGTTCTTCTATACCATCCTTAATGCTCACCTGACATAGGCTAATAAGGTCAATAGGAGATTGGTATAGTTGTTCACTTACATTTATTTCTTTTTTATCATCTGATAATGTACACTTATTAAGGTTCTCTTCGAACACGTTCAGTAGAAGAATTCCCTTATTAGGACTAACGATAATAAAATCTACAGCCACCTCGTTTACTGCTGCATCAATATACATTATGTCGTCCACAGACAAAATACTCTCGAGCCTCCATGCAACTCTTGCTTTTTGAGGCGACAGCACATGATTCTGTATCTGTAAGCGTAAATCATATTCATTGTATATTGCCTCATGGCTTTCGTCCACCATAGCCAATTTGTTAAGGTCTATTGTTGCGCCATTGTACTCAAAGCATCTTGTCATACATGTATAAGGGTGTGCTGTTCTCTTTGTGCGTGCATAACGTACACTATTTATCTGGCTGAAATAATTCTGTTTCCCAAAAACAGAACAGAACTTCTCAATTCTATACGCAGCACCATTTTGTGGTCCAATACATAGAACGAAGTGTTTTCCGTGTGCAGATGCCACCATCCTTGCGATAGCCCCCAAATCAATAGAGGTTACATCCAAAATATTAGAAAATACATGGATGACATAATTGTATCTATATCCAATAGAATTAAGAGTCTCGTCTTCTGCTAAGCCATTTGCAGGAAGAAAAAGGTTCTTCACATCTATTTCAACTGTGTCGTGCGTAAGAGTTCGGATATTACCGTTGGCGCGCTCAATGGCACTACGAGAAGGCTCAATAAGCGTTACTTTACGTAGCCATTGGAGTAAATTGCGCTGTTTTAATATTTCTATTATGGTAGCAGAACCTATACCTTGACCGCATCCCCAATCAACAATCTCAATACTTCCTTGAATATCGTTAAATGGAAAATTCATCATTGCAGCACGGCACTTGGTTACATGCATATCTCCATATGCAGACATATAACAATTTAGTGCCACATCACTTGCCAATAAATTTACGCCATGATTTAATTCTGGATGTGCCCAAGGTCTTCCCTTATATTCTTCGGGCAAAGCATTGTGACAATAATCTATAATGTCATCAATACTATTACATTGTTTTATGTCTTCTGCGTATGGCATAATTATCTTCCTGTTATTGTTTCTGCAAATCTATTCTCTTGGTGCTGTTTCCAATTTTGCAATGCCAATTGTTTGGTGGTGTTGGCATAACAATATTCGCAAAGATGTGGACAGGTGTTGTATTCACCAATGTCTTTAGAGGCCATGCACTCACAAAATGGTCGTTGCCCTTGGTCTTTCTTATGTTTACTGATGAAGTAATGGCGATGGGGAAGGAGTATCGCTCCATTGGGCAACTCAGGCTCACCAAAAAACATAGGTTCGGGAACGTTCTCTATCTTTACCTTCATGAAGTCCATTAGTTCCTTGTCATTCCAAGCCAAACGAGTGATGAGGTCCCCATCTATGCAGCGATTGTGCTGAATGCCATATTTGGAGATGTCTATCTTTTCACCACAAGTCGCGAGTTGGAAGTTCCATCCGCGTTCACGATTCATAGTAGATAGTTTGTCAGCAAACTCTTCCATTTGTTCTGTATCCCACTCATGATATGATATGCCGCTGACTTTAAGATTATGTTTCACCTTCCTGTACATAGCAATATCTGCATAGCTGAATACCAACTTTTCAGTGTAATCTTTCAGTTGGTCGCCAATGTTTTGAACTTTCCATAGCAAGTCATTCACAGATATGGCATCTGTCAACATCATAGGGTCAAACCGCCAGATAACAGCACCCTTGCCAAGTTGCTCAACAAGTCGCTTAAATGTTTCTATGCGTTCAGCAAGAGAAGGAACTTTTTCTAATTTCTCCTTCTCATAATCATTTAGGGTATATTGAACATAGCACTTTATGTTGCGCTCTTTGAGGATATGAAGATATGGCAACAATGGTCGTGGATTCTTTGACCAAAATACAATGAAGCGAGTCTTCTCATATGAGACATACGACCTTACGCCATTGAACGGATTCGTCCATACTGAATACCCCTCTTGTATACGATGAAAAAACCAATCTGCATAGAATGCCGGAATGTCTGTACTCCTACTTGCAGAAACGATGAGGGGCGTCTGCGCTTTTACAAACTGCCCATTAATAATGATATCTGTATGTTGCCACGTTGCCATAACACTTAAAATGGTAAATCGTCAGAATAATTTGGTTCTCCTGTGAAATAATTGAAATCAACTTTAGGTTCTTCAATATCACAGTATCGCTCTCTTTCTGATTCACGTTCTAGTTGATAAGATGATATAGACCTATTTTTGAAAAGAGCGGCGGACAAGTTATCTTCGTTAATTTTGTGAGTTCCGAAATAATTATCAATAAGCTCTTGAAGAGACATTCTTTCCCTAAGATAGCCATCATCAAACCGGCCAATATCAATACACCCATCAGGTCTGAAATGGATGTAATAACCAGTCATTTTACTTAGGTTACCAGTACCAACCCAAACTGATCCGTCTGCTTTAAAACGAAAACCCATGCAAGCCAATGTTATGCTTTCTGAAACTTTTTTAGGAGCATATCCAATAAGTAGATTCGTCACTTCTTTGGATTCTTTGGATGTGTACATAGACATCATACTTTCATCTGCACGCCCAGATTTACTAAGCTTTCCCTCATAGTACCACTGAACAAAATCTGTCAAATTAGTTCTAAGTTTACTATCCTCATAGTAACCAAACTCAACAAGATACCCTCCATTAATACATAACCCCCCCCATCCATTGCCTCGGTTATTCTTAAAGAACATTGTGTACATATAATGGTCGTGACTGTTGATGGCGGGACCGCTTAAAATACCCTCTTTAAAGTTTCCATAAACATAAAATCAGGGTAAAACTTTTTTCCACATCCATGAGGGAAGAAGCTCCCATTGCGGTAATACCCCCAACCATTGTATTTCATGCCGTCAGCAAGGATGCAATCTTTTACTCGTTCTTCTGCAGTAGGAGTAAAGTTCTCTTGAAAATCATCTCCGACAAAGTCATCTATGTCATCAACAGCACCTCCATCAGCTATGCGCTTTAATTCCTTAACATATTTGGAAAAACTATTGGTCTCATCAAATCCATCTGTGCCACAGAAAACAGCAATTGGCTGATCATCTTCATCGAACATATATATCCACAGCCACACGTTGTGCGGTTGTCGCATGATAGCGAGGGTCCTTATATTTACAGATTCGTGCAAAGGTGAAAACGGGCTATATTCGCCTAACTCTAACCATCCGTTTACACTCATTTGAACACCCACTTGACCATTTTGTTCAACCTCTTGGAAGCCGTGAATATCAAGTGAACCCTTATCTGTAAGGATTTTCGATGAGGTAAATTCCCATGTACATTCTTCTATGTCTTGAAACGTACGATAATCATACGAAATTTGTTGAACTTGATACTTCATATTATAATCTTTTGAATGTTTCTTTTATATTTTCTTGTTTCGCATTTCTCTTACTCTTGCCACACTTATGAGTAAGCTTAGAAACAGCCTATAGTATGCCCTCACTCTTCAAATGGATACGTTTCGTCATAGACTTCACTTAGAAGACGGTCGTTGAAAAGCCAGTGCGGTGTAGGCTGTATATGCTTGACCTTGTATCCTTTTAGTTTAGCAGAAAGCGCACTGATAGACGTTTCTTCGCCTTGATAACATACTTTGCGCTCTGAAAGAATGGTGACAGAAATTGATGGGTCATCTTTCCATATCAGAATATCACCTTTCTGCAACCCCATCTCGTAGAAGTTGAGTGGTGGACGTTTAGCTTGTGCTTTTGTGCTGGCAGCTTTGTCCTCATCGGTGAGGTCGTTCTGTATTTCATCCGTCACTTCTTCCGTCACATCTTCATGATGGAAAAGTTCGAGAATGGCTTGTGCCTGCTCCACGTTGATGCGGAAGAACTCACGGTTCTGATTGATGCGTTGAGGGTCAAAGGCTTTATGAAGAGCTTTTTCAATTTTGAGACAATCACTTTTCTTGACCTTGCACGCAAACTTACACTCAAACGGAACGGGAACACCTGTGGTATAAAGTTCCTTCATCCGTTTGTCAATGTCTTCCTGTGTGGTCATGCCTATTTTTACAAGCCCTGGCATCACAGGGTTTGTTAGAAGATAAACAATTCCGTATTCCATATCGTTGTGTTTTTAATATGTGAGTTCATCTTTTACTTCTCCTATATTTTTGATTGCTTGCGTTAGGATGCTCCGGATTGGTCATTTCGAGATAACCAGCTTCGACAAGAGACATGATGTATGTCTGAATATTCTTGCTATGGTATGTCACACCAGCCCTTTCAAGAATTTCTTTACTGCTACGTGGCACACTACAGAAGTTTACTATATCCCTCTGCTTATTTGTTATTTTAGGACGTTTAGTGTCAGAGTTTGCATTAGAAGTGTCAGAGTCAGCATCTAAACTGGTGTCAGAGTGTCTAAGTTTAGTGTCATAGCTTGCATTAGAAGTGTCAGAGTAAGTATCTAAGCTGGTGTCAGAGTCTCCAAGTTTTGTGTCTAAGTCGGCATTAGCTTGGTTACTTTTCTCATAGACTTGGTTACCAGTCTGCCTATTTATCGTAATCACAAACTCATTAGTCCTGTCGTTGTTGGTGAACGAGACATTCATATCTTCCGATAAGGCACGAAGCATACCGCTACCAGCTCCTGTGTAGGGAAGCAAATGAATGGCATTTGTGAAGAGGAACATATTGCGTGGCATGGAAGTTCCCACAATAATATCATCTACGGTAAGCCCATTAGGGAGAATTCCGGGGCTGTGTATTTCCACTCTGTCATCAAAGATGAAGATGCGGATAGGAGCTGTCGCATTCAGTGATCGGTGCACCAAAGCATTTACAGTGAACTCAACAAGACTGGTGTAAGGAATCTCCAACACACCTTGCGAGTTAAACTCATTCCCAACTTGTATATGACGCAAGTTCCGGGTGAAGAAATCCATAATCGTTTCAAACTGATGAAGCAGATTGCCCTCAATATCGGCATCGTTCACCTTGTCGCGAAATTGTGTGCCGCCAAGATTGTTGCCTACAAAGCAGATACACTTTGCAGTCATTGCAGGAAGCCAACGCTGGGTGTACTTGCCAAACAATAACATTGCAGCCATTGTGATTTTTCCATCGGGACGAATGAAGCGTAGGTTACGCAACAATTGCTCTCCATCGTGCCCACTGGCGATAGCGGAACAGACTGTATCTAATGAGGCTTCGCGGAATGCATCACCTACCAAACCTTTTCTTGTCAGTACCTTTTCAAATTTATTGCTAAGGAAGGTCTTGATGGTAGCCTCGTCTAAATCCTTGATAGTAGCATTTCTTACTCCCGCTTCATCAGGCGAAAAACTACCGCAATCAGTCATCATCTCGGCAAGCTCGGCATTGTCGAACACTTTGCGCTTGTCGGCACCGTTCTTCACCCACACAATTCCCCGGTTGTCATGGTAGGGCTTATTCAGTCCTTCCTTAATATGAGCCACGACAAGGCTTCCGCCATCCACAGAAATTGTTTCCACATCAACAAGGATGGCAGGAACAACATTCTCTGATGCGATGTTGCTGAGTGTATTAGTGGTTTCCTGTACTTCCTGATAGGACAAAGGATTGACACTGCCGGTTTTGTCCTTCACACCAACGACCAGTGTGCCGCCACGTGCATTACTGAATGCCACCAATTCGCAACCGATGTCATAGCTGTCAAGGAGCCGTTCTTTGAACTGCACCTTACTGACCTCGCCAGACTTTATCTGTTGGATAATATCTATTTCCTTCATTGTTCAAATGTTTTTGGTTGAGCAGTCTGCCTGCATCAATATTCAAAGCCTCTGCTATACGCAGGAGGTTTCTTGTGCCCGGCTACATGGTGTTCGTCACCCATTTGGAAACAGTAGCTCTGTCTTTTCCAAGTTGTTCTGCCTGCCACTTACTGTTTTTTTTGTTCTTCGGCAAGCACAATCTTCTGCCTGTTAATCATTTCTTTTTCCATAAAAGACATTGTTTCAGGTGTAAAAGTACAAATAGATAATGAGAACCACGGTAGAATACGTTAAAAAAGAGCATATTTTTTATAAATAATTGGCTATAATGCCAACTAAACAACCCTCGTTTACTGATTTATATGCGAAGGAATGTTTTGTTTTGCATCTATAGTTGCAAGTGTTTTTGTCGCAAAAACACAAATGATTTGCGATAACACTATGGTTTATGCTAAACAAGAGTGGGAACTTAGCATTTTTAATGGACTTGATACAATCTTCCCTTCCCCTTTTTATTTCTGCGTAAACAAACTGTTTCGGTTAGGGGATTTAGTGAGTTTCAAATGGAATAGCAAAATTTTCAACTGGCTGATAATCAATCAAGATTAGTCAAGCAAGCTGTCGCAGAATATCACTTTGCCGTTCTCATAATCTGGAGATTCCATATTCAAGCCCACAAAATCCGCTGCCTCATTAAATATACATAAGGAGTCTGTGAATGCGTTCAACTAAAACACCCTGAAATGCCTCTTTTTAAAATGACAAAATGATATTTTCGCCCAAATTGAAAATTTAACATTTAGA
>JAJPZU010000251.1 GCA_021204165.1 Prevotellaceae bacterium | reverse complement strand
AAATACTCTGTTTTATCAAAAAAATGCGTCCGGCGCGTTTTTTTGAGCGATTTTGTAAATTTTGTATTCTGCTGATTATCAATTAGTTATCTTGTGGTTGAAAATTCCGTCTCTTCGCTCTCGGCAAAAAACGGCTTCAAATGTTAAATTTTTAATTTTGGCGAAAATATCATTTTGTCAAATTGAAAAGTGGCTTTTTGTATGTTTTTGCCTTTTATGTACAACAGATACTGCGCCATCAGTTGTAACTGATAAAATAGTATTTCCTCGTCTTCATAGTGACCCATAATGCGACTTTCTGCATCTTCTGCCATTGCGATTACAAAAACTAAAGCTTTTGTTACAAATAAGTAAATGTCGGGTTGCAAAATCTAAAGTGAACAGTTGTATTTTGAAATGCTGTTACGAGGCAAAGATGTAACTTTGCTGACGAACAAGCAAAATAATGAAAACTTTTGCGTAATTTAGCGGAGTCAAGTTTCAGGGTGTCGATTACGACTTCCTCATATTGGTCAAGTGGATTTTGCTGCATCTTATTGTGGCACTGACGAAAATCCGGATTCAAACAAGAAATGCACCAAAGATTAGCTTTATAATTAAACAAAACAAATTTTGCGAAATGAAGGAGAAAAAACTTATCTGCACGATGCTTTTCGCGGCTTCTCTGTTGCCATGCACGATGAAAGCGCAAAGCGAATTGTATCCGCAACACTTCAATCTCGAAGAAATCACGCTTTTAGACAGTCCGTTGAACACAGCCATGCAATGCAACTACAACATGCTGTTGGAGTACGATACAGACCGTCTGCTCACTCCGTTTATAAGACAGTCAGGACTTTCCGACAAGAAAGACAGTAAATATTATGGGTGGACGACTTCACACCCTACTTTCATCAACTGGGGAGACAGTGGCTGGTCGCTTGAAGGGCATGTAGGCGGACATTATCTTACCGCTCTCTCTCTGGCTTATGCTTCTTGTCGTGACAAAGAAAAGAAGCAGTTGTTCAAGTCGCGTCTTGACTATATGCTCAATGTGCTTGCCGATTGTCAGAACGCATTTGACGGTGACAAGAATGGTATGGAAGGCTTTTTGGGCGGGCAGCCGCTGAACCAGATATGGACGGGGCTTTACAAGGGAGACTTGGCACCGTTCAAAAGGTTTGGGGGCTGGGTACCTTTCTATTGCCAGCACAAGGTGCTTGCCGGATTACGTGATGCTTGGCTTTATGCAGATTCGGACATGGCAAAAGAACTGTACCGCAAGATGTGCGACTGGAGCGTGAATGTGGTCAGCAACCTTTCCGAAGCCCAGATGCAGGATATTCTCGGATGGGAGCATGGTGGCATGAACGAAACTCTGGTGGATGCTTATCATCTGTTTGGTGATAAAGCATATCTTGCCGCTGCAAAGAAATATAGCCATGCACACGAAATTAACGGTATGCAGGGGAGCGAGGGGAAATATTCCGTTACTTTCCTTAACGGGCAACATGCCAACACGCAGGTTCCCAAGTTTATCGGTTTTGAACGAATCTTTCAAGAAGAGTCAGCCAATGAGAAATATCGCACGGCGGCACATAACTTCTGGGATGATGTGGCGACACACCGTACTGTATGTATCGGCGGAAACAGTGTCAGCGAACATTTTCTGGCTCAGGAGAGGTGTAGCGAGTATATGACCAATCTCGACGGACCGGAAAGCTGCAACTCCAACAACATGCTTAAACTGTCGGAAAATCTGTTTGACGAGACGCATGATGCCCGTTATGCGGATTTCTATGAAAGTACCATGTGGAATCATATCCTTTCTACCCAAGACCCGGAGACCGGAGGATATGTCTATTTCACCTCGTTGCGTCCGCAGAGCTATCGCATCTATTCCCAAGTCAATCAGGCTATGTGGTGCTGTGTAGGTACCGGCATGGAGAACCATTCCAAGTATGGACATTTCGTCTATACTCATTCGGAAGACAACACCGTGCTGTTTGTCAATCTTTTCACGGCGAGCGAACTGCTCTCCAAGAAATTCGGCATCAGGCAGGAAACATCGTTCCCTTATGAACAGCAGACAAAGATTACGGTGACGAAGTCGGGCAATTATACATTGGCTGTGCGCCATCCTTCGTGGGTTGCCGACGGATTCGGAGTCAGTGTCAATGGAGAGCCGCAGAATATCGAAGCGGAGAAGGGTGTGGCATCTTATATCTACATCAACCGCAAGTGGAAATCCGGTGACGTGGTTACAGTCAGTCTGCCTATGGAACTGAGATATGAAGAGTGTCCGAACTATACTGATTACATTGCTTTCAAGTATGGTCCTATATTGTTGGCAGCCAGAACCACAGCAGCTTCTGACGATGAAGCCAAAGCCTTGGGACTTGAACATGAGGCTTTGCAGAATGAGTATGGCGGTGAAGGACGTATGGATCATGCACCGGGAAGCCGTGCAAGCATGAAGGCGCTGTCGTCGGCACCGTTGCTCATAGGGGAGCGTGATGAGGTGCTGTCGCGCATTGAGGCTGTTGCACCGGAGAAACTCCATTTTTCCATTGATGCCAAGAGCGAAGAAGGAAGCGGCGATTGGGACAAGCTGTTGCTGGGGCCGTTCTATAGCATTCACCATGCACGCTACTCCTGCTATTGGTATCAGCAGACAGCGGAGAATTATCTTCTTAGCGACATGGGAAAGGCTGATATGGCAGAGAAAGAACTTGCTGAGCGGACATTGGATTTTGTGGGTACCGGCGAACAGCAGAGCGAGGCGGGACATAAGGCGAAATACAGCGTTGGCTCCAATTCCGGTTCATATAATGGCGAGTTCTACCGTGATGCTCCTGCCGGAGGATTCATTGAATATACACTGAACAATACGAAGGGCAAGACGGAAGGCTTGGCTCTGATGTGCCGTTTCACCACTGCCGACAAGGGACGCCAAGCTTCCATATATGTGGATAATGTGAAAATTGCCGATGTCACTATTTCTGAATCATATTATGCAGCCGATCAGAAAGGTTTTTATAATATAGAATATGCAGTGCCGGCGGAACTGATGAAGACGGAAGACGGACAGGCCAAGAGTTCTGTGGTATTCCGTATTGTTGCTTCTTCGTCAACTTTGTGTCCGGGGCTTTATTACCTTCGTCTTGTTGACGGATATGAAGACCATAGCTATGAGTTCAAGGCGGAGGAATGGAAGACAGGTGATGCAGCCAGAGTAAGTCAGAGCAACATCAAATATGGGGATGACAACACCATTACGGTCAAGTCAGGTAAAGGCAACAATAATGTTTGCCTTATGCTCGACCACAGCAACTGCAATTATAATGTGGATGGCAACGACCGCTATCTTGTGGTGAAAGGAACTAACCTCAGTATGTTGGCGGGCAAGTCATACTTGTGGTGGCTTAACGGAATGAACCGTGGCACAAGTGTAGCTCCTTCAGTTGTAAAGAAGGCGAGTGACGGTGAGGTGGTGGTGGCTTGGGACATTTCTGCAAGCGGCATTGACGACTTTTGTAAAGGAGACAAGTTCAGCATTTGTCAGGGACAGACCATCTTTGGACTTACTTCCACCACAGGAACTTCCGTCATCAGCTATATAGGATTTCAGTCTTCAGTAGAGGATTTTATCGAAGCCGTAGGAATTAAGAGCATCCTATCTTGCGGCTATGAGGCGGATGCAACGGTTGATGTTTATTCTGTGAGTGGAGTAAAATTGCGTTCCGGCATATCTTTCGGCGATGCCCTCAACGGACTCCCTCATGGTTTGTATATTATTGGCAATAAGAAGGTTCTGAAATAGTGATAGAGGTTCTCGAGCTTACACTTTTAGAAAATATCATAAGATGAACAATAACGGACATAACATAGAAAAAATGAATTTTGACGCATTTATAAATGCTGTCGGTTCTGAAATTGAACAGGCGCAAGTAAGGCTGATTGTCGCAGCCAATGCGCAAATGTTGTTCCACTATTGGAAAGTAGGCAACTATATTCTCTATCATCAGCGACTACACGGATGGGGAAGCAAAACCATCAAGCAGCTGGCAAAAGCTATCCGGCTGAATTTCCCGGAAAAGAAAGGGTATTCAGAACGCAACCTTACCTATATGTGTCAGTTTGCAAGGGCATATCCTTTGAAAGTATTGCAGAATCTCATTAAAACGGATGCAAAGCTGATAGCTCCAAGCGTGAAGAAAATAACAGATGAAGTACACTACTTGAACGATACGCAATTTACGCAAGAGCCTCTTGCGCAAATCCGGTCTGCTGAAAACGAAGGATTTATAATCACGCAAGAACCTCTTGCACAAATTCATAATGTTGCCAAAACTGTATCTGACATTTACCAGATGGAGATTGAGAGTATAGAAAGCACATTTATGGCATCACCTGTTGCAAGAACCAATTGGGCAAGTCATGTGATTATGCTTAACAGCTCGCTTCCATTAGGTATAAGCTATTGGTACATGAAGCAATCCGTAGAAATGGGTTGGAGTAGCAATGTGTTGAAAATGCAGATTGACAGCGACTTGTACAGCCGACAAATTAATCACAACAAAGTAAATAACTTCACAGCCACGCTTCCTGCACCGCAAAGCGACCTTGCCAATTACCTGTTGAAAGACCCGTACATCTTTGATTTGGCTGGAGCTAAGGAAAAGGCAGATGAAAGGGACATAGAAGAGCAGTTGGTCAAGCACGTTACCCGTTACTTGCTGGAAATGGGCAATGGTTTTGCTTTCGTTGCCCGACAGAAACATTTTCAGATTGGCAACAGCGATTTCTTTGCCGACCTGATTCTATATTCCATTCCCCTACACGCATACATCGTCGTGGAATTGAAAGCAACTCCATTCAAACCGGAGTATGCAGGACAACTGAACTTCTACATCAATGTGGTGGATGACAAACTGAGGGGAGAGAATGACAACAAGACTATCGGGTTGTTGCTGTGCAAGGGAAAAGACGAAGTTGTGGCACAATACGCATTGACAGGCTACGACCAGCCGATAGGCATCAGTGATTACCAGTTGAGCAAGGTTATACCTGAAAACTTGAAATCGGCTTTGCCAAGTGTAGAGGAAGTGGAAGAAGAACTGGCTTTATTCCTTGACAATGATAAAAATCCGCAAAAATAAAGCGTATGGCAGGAGAAATACAGATGATGATTCCCCAATATGGCGAACTCAGCAGAACAGATGCCCAGAAAGGCAGGATTAACAAGAACTAAAAAAAAGAAAATGAACTTATTAAAACGCATACTTTAATGAATATTCTTTTATCGCAAATACCTTCTGCTGTTTTTAAGTGGATGTTCCCATGGACTTAAAATGGCATATTCTATGTTCTAAGCAGATGTACTCGATTGGCTTCTCTGTGCAAAATCGAGTACATTTGAAATCAACAAGGTGTTTTATACTTATAAATAAGTATTTTTATCGGTAATTCAAATAAAAAGCTTTGTAACACTTGTTTTCTGTGCTTTTTGACATAACTTTGCGCCCTCAAACTATCATTCAACTCAAAACTAACTACAAAAATGAAATTATCTAATTGCGTAGAAAGCTTCGAGGGATTTATCTGGAAGCGTGAAATCAACGTCCGGGATTTTATCCAGCACAATTACACTCCGTATGATGGAGACGAGTCGTTCCTTGCAGGACCTACGGCGCGTACTGTCAAAGTATGGAGTCGGTTGAGCGAGATGTTCAAAACTGAACGTGAGAAGGGGGTATATGATGCTGAAACACGTATGCCACAGTCGCTTACGACCTACGGTGCAGGATATATTGACAAGGAGAACGAGGTTATTGTCGGCTTGCAGACAGATGCGCCTCTCAAGCGAGGAATCTTCCCGAAAGGAGGAATACGCATGGTGGAAGCGGCATTGGAAGCATACGGATATAAGCTTGACCCTGCCATAAAAGACATATATACACGTTATCGCAAGACTCACAATGAGGGTGTTTTTTCGGCTTATACAAGTGATATACGTGCTGCGCGTCATGCACATATCATAACCGGTCTGCCTGATGCTTACGGTCGTGGACGAATCATCGGCGACTACCGCCGCATCGCACTCTATGGTGTGAACAACCTGATAGAGGAGAAGAAGCGTTTTCTGGATCGTCTTGACATTCAGGAGATGACCGAGGAGTGCATTCAGCAGCGCGAAGAAATCAGTGAGCAGATTAAGGCTCTGAAGGATTTTGTGAAGATGTGTGCAAACTACGGTTTTGATGTCACTCGTCCGGCTCAGAACGCACGTGAGGCTGTACAGTTTGTGTATTTCGGCTATTTGGGTGCTGTGAAGGATCAGGATGGAGCAGCCATGTCTATTGGTCGTGTATCTACATTCCTTGATATTTTCATTGAGAAGGGCTTGAAGGACGGAATAATCACGGAAGAGGAGGCGCAAGAACTTATAGACCAGCTCATCATCAAGCTGCGTATTGTGCGTTTCCTCCGTACACCGGAATACAACGATTTGTTCTCCGGAGACCCTGTATGGGTAACGGAATCTATTGGTGGACAGGGTGTTGACGGACGTTCTATGGTGACGAAGACAAGCTATCGCTTCTTGCATACTTTGCAGAATCTCGGTCCGGCTCCGGAACCGAATCTTACGGTGCTGTGGTTTGCCAACGCACCGGAGAACTGGAAGCGTTATTGTGCAAAGATGTCGATACAGACATCTGCCATACAGTATGAGAACGATGACCTGATGCGTCCTGACTATGGCGATGACTATGGTATCGCTTGTTGTGTCAGCCCTATGAAGATAGGTAAGCAGATGCAATTCTTTGGTGCGCGTGCGAATTTGGCGAAGTGTCTGCTTTATGCCATCAACGGAGGACGTGATGAGATTACGGGCGAGCAGATTTCTCCGGAGTATGCACCTATCACCGGTGATTATCTTGAATATGAGGAAGTGATGCGCAAGTTCGAGCAGATGATGCGCTGGCTTGCCAAGGTGTATGTGAATGCCTTGAAAATCATCCATTACATGCACGACAAGTATGACTATGAGGCATTTGAAATGTCGCTTCACGATGGTGATGTGTTGCGTACACGTGCCACGGGTATTGCGGGACTGTCTATTGTCACCGACTCGCTTGCTGCGATAAAGAACTGTAGAGTGAAGGTGATTCGTGACGAGCGCGGACTTGCTACCGGATTTGAGCGTGAAGGCGAATATGTGCCGTTTGGAAACAATGACGAGAACACGGATAAGCTGGCACTTATGGTGACTGAGAAGTTCATGGAATTTATGCGTCAGCATGAAACCTATCGTCATGCAGAACCTACACAGTCGCTGCTGACCATTACGTCGAATGTGGTGTATGGAAAGAAGACCGGTGCGACACCGGACGGACGTCCTGCCGGTGTTCCGTTTGCTCCGGGAGCAAATCCGATGAACGGAAGAGACACCAAGGGAGCTGTGGCTGCTCTGGCTTCTGTGGCAAAACTGCCGTTCCAGCATTCTCATGACGGCATATCATATACATTTGCCATATCCCCGGGCACTCTGGGCAAGGAGCATGAGACTCAGGTCACAAACCTTGTGGGACTGCTTGACGGCTATTTCACTCCGGACGGAGGTCATCATCTGAATGTAAATGTCTTTGACCGTGAACTTCTTGTTGATGCAATGGAGCATCCGGAGATGTATCCTCAACTTACTATTCGTGTGTCGGGCTATGCTGTGAACTTTGTCAAGCTGACACGTGAACAGCAGCTTGATGTGCTGTCAAGAACGATAAACCACAGTCTTTAATTGGACATAAAGAACTGAAACGCTGATAAGGTTGTGAGGTTGTAGGGTCATAAGGCCGGACGAGACGAATGATTGTCTGTTCCGGAGTCTTATGATCTTATGACCTTGCAACTTTATCAGTCTTAAATAACTTGAGAATCATGTTGGGCAGAATACATTCTTTGGAAAGCTTCGGAACAGTGGATGGTCCGGGAATACGTTTTGTGGTTTTTATGCAGGGGTGTCCGATGAGATGCCTTTTTTGTCATAATCCGGATACATGGGATGTGAATGCAGATGTCAAGTATGAACTCACTGCTGAGGAACTTTTTAAGGAAGTTGGGAGATATAAGAGTTTCATAGCCTCCGGAGGAGTTACTGTGACGGGTGGGGAACCTCTTGTGCAGGCTGACTTTGTGGATGAGTTCTTCAAAATCTGTCAGTCTGCCGGCATACATACAGCACTCGACACCTCTGGAGTCATATTTAATGATAAAGCCAGAGCGTTGCTCGAACATACAGATCTGGTGCTGCTTGATGTGAAAACAGCAGACGAAATACTGCATAAGACGTTGACAGGATGCCCGATTGACAATAACCGGAAGTTTCTTGACTATCTTCAGGAGAAGGGAAAGAAAGTATGGATTCGTCATGTGATTGTGCCTGCACTGACTGACGATGAAGACCATCTGCGCAGATTGGCGGAATATGTCTCACAGTATGATGTGGTGGAAAGAGTAGAACTTCTTCCTTATCACACAATGGGACGTTACAAGTATGAGAATCTGGGTATTCCTTATCCTTTGGCTGACACACCGGCTTTATCTTCTGAACAGCTTAATATGGCAGCCGGAATATTCCGTGAGATTTTAAAATGTAAAGTTGTTGTATGAGGAAAAATCATCTGAACATATACACTTCTGTTTTTTCTTGATATTGACAGACCTTTTTACTGGATGAATATATAATTAATATTAAAAACTCATATATCAATTTGTTAGGATGAACTCCTTTTAATATTTTTGCATAAATTGGATTATTAGCAAAATAATATTGTTGTTATGATAATGAATAATTGGTTCGAGTGTAAAGTTAAAACAGAAAAGACGCTCGAAGGAGGAATGACAAAGAAAGTAAGCGAAACATATCTTGTAGATGCACTGAACTTTACAGAGGCAGAAGCAAGGATTATAAAAGAAATATCGCCGTTTTGTAATGGTGAACTGACTGTGGCAGACATCAAGCGTGCCAAGTACAGCGAGATGTTCACTTCGGATGACGAAAGTGCGGACAAGTGGTATAAGGTAAAATGCAACTTTATCACTCTTGACGAAAAGACGCAGACGAAGAAGAAGTCGGCTGCACTGATGCTTGTTCAGGCCGGTAATTTGCGTGAGGCGGTGAAGCGTTTTGACGAAGGTATGCAAGGTTCAATGGTTGACTATGAGATAGCATTGGTGCAGGAAACTCCTTTGTTGGATGTATATCCTTATGATGCGTCGGATTCTGTTGAATATAATAAAGGGTAATCTTGATGCTTTAAGATTACATCTTGTATGAGCAGATAAGAGATATAGAGGTAGGCAATCTTATTAAATTTGGATTTGGCGATGGTTGGTGAGAATCTGAAAACAGTGATGAAAGACTTGGACGATGGGGTAAGACTTGTGGCTGTGTCTAAATATCATCCAGTTGAGGAACTGCAAGAAGCATACGATGCAGGGCAGAGAATTTTCGGAGAGAGTCAGGTCAAGGAACTGACAGCCAAGGAGAGTGTACTTCCAAAGGACATTGAATGGCATTTTATCGGACACCTTCAGACAAATAAGGTGAAATATATAGCCCCTTTTGTCTCATTGATTCATGCCGTTGATACAGGCAGACTTCTGAAAGAAATAGAACGGCAGGGAGCGAAAGTCATGCGCAAAATCAGTTGCTTGTTGCAGGTGCATATAGCTCAGGAGGAAACGAAATTCGGTTTTACACCGGATGAACTTTATGCCATGTTGGATGAAGGTGAGTGGCGGCAGATGACGCATGTTCAAATTGCCGGCATCATGTGTATGGCGACGAATACGGATGACAATGAACAGATAAGAAGGGAGTTTCATCTGGCGCGCAGAATTTTTGATAAAGTAAAGGAAACATATTTTGTGGGAGATAATGGATTTTGTGAACTGTCGATGGGGATGAGTCATGATTATCTAATCGCAATGGAGGAGGGAAGTACCCTTGTTCGCGTAGGAAGCAAGATATTCGGAGACAGAGACTATTCGCATAAGCCGGGTGTTTCATAATTCTTATAGATACAGCTATGGACAGTAGAAAAGACATTGCGAGGGAAATTGCCAGAAGTTACATTGTTCTGAGTACTGATGCACTGGATGAATTGGCGAATATTCTTGTGCCTATGAAGTTTAAACGTGGAGAACTTGTCCTCAATGAGAATGATGTATGTGACTACATGTACTATGTTGAGAAGGGACTTATAAGGCAGTTCTGCAGGAAAGACGGCAAGGAGGTCACGGAACATTTGTCGTATGAGGACAGTGTGGTAATTAGTGTTGAGAGCTACTTCCGACGTGAGCCGGCACGTCTTATGATACAGGCTCTTGAACCTTCTGTGTTATATGGTATTCCGTATGATGCCATTCAGGAGCTTACAAAGCAGTCGTATGAGTTCTGTCGTCTGATGTTTGCTATACTTGAACGTTCATTGATTCTTTCTCAAAGAAAGGCTGATGCAGTTCGTTTTTGCACGGCAAAAGAGCGTTATCTTTCTACGTTACGAGATTCTCCGGATATAATCCGACGTGCACCTTTGAAATGTGTGGCTTCTTATCTGCAAATGACCCCGGAGACATTGAGCCGGGTCAGAAAAGCTACGAGTGATTCAGATAGCTGACAATGTGTATTGTGTGAATCTGCTTTATGTGGATTCTTTGAAATTTTGAAATAAGTAGAGACATAAAAGGGACAAGGTTCGGATGTGCAGAACCTTGTCCTTTTTATTTTGAATTAGATATTGTTATTTCTTTACGGTGTCATGTTTTATTCTGATGACAGTGAAAGAATATCTTGGAAGTTCATAATCAAATTTGTCTGCAACTTCAATCGAAGAGACTGTAGGCTTCAGGTCGCGGTCGTTGTAGTTTCCTGTTACCACTGTTTTTGAAGCTGTTTTCTGATAATCTTCTATAGAACCGAGGTTAATGTTAAGCTTGACAGAAGACGGAAGACAATTGACGAGTTTTAATATGAGGTCGCCAGTCTTTTCATCTTTTACGACAGAAGAAGCCACACGTGTACGAACAGCTTCGTTATTGTTCTCTACATTGAGATTATTATAGATGTACTGTGAACCGGAGTTCTGTCCGCAAAGTTGCTGTATGTAATAATTGACCGTTGGCTTTACTTCTGTATTGTTGAAGTATATCAAATCCGGATTCCACTGTGTATGCTTCTCTTTGGCAAGTAATGGAGCGTATGAGGACATGACAACTACATCGCCGTTGCGTTCCAGATTAGTAATGTGCAAACCTTCTGCAAGGGCATTTTCAAGGTTGTTGCCTCTGGAGGCATATTCACCAAGATAGACTTTGGTTGAATTGCGCTCGTATTTGTCATAAAACTTCTGGTTGTTGATGAACCATCCCGGTGAATTGTAATAGTGTTCGTCAACTATCGGCAGTTTCTCTTCTTTGGCTATCTGCCAGCCGTATTCATAATCGGAACCTTCAAAGAACGGACCGACAGTTCCGACAACGGTGATTTCAGGATGCTTGGCTCTTATGCCACGGCATAGATAATTGTATCGTTCTGTAAACACATCGCTGATAAGGTCTTCATTGCCAATTCCAAGATATTTTAGGTTGAAGGGTTTCGGATGTCCGGCTTCGGCTCTCAATCGGGCGAGAGAAGAAGTCTTTGCATCACCGTTAGCCCATTCTATAAGGTCGAGAAGCTCTTGCAGGTATTCATCCATTTCATCCATTGGGATTCCGCCTTGTTGTCCGTCACCTCCGCGAGAACTGTTTTGGCAAGGAACTCCGGCTGCAAGTACGGGCAGAGGTTCTGCGCCGATGTCTTCACAGAACTGGAAATATTCGTAGAATCCAAGTCCCATGCTCTGATGGTAGCCCCAGATGTTGAAGTTTCCTTTGCGCTCGTGCAACGGGCCTATGGTGTTTTTCCAATGATAGATATTATCTATACCGTTGCCGTGTGTAGCGCATCCTCCCGGAAAACGTACAAAGCGAGGATGGATGTCAGCCAGCATTTGTGCAAGGTCTGCACGCATACCGTTGGTGCGCCTCTTGTATGTATTCTGTGGAAAAAGACTTACGAAGTCGATGCCTACTTTGCCTTCAGAGAGAGGCTCTATGCAGAGAGTGGCATCGTCTGCATCCGATTTTGCCGTGAGAGTTGTTTTGTATTGTTTCCACGCTGATGATGCGGAAAATGTAGATGTGGCAATTGTCTCGGAACCATTCTTGATGCTGACTCTGAGCTTCTGACCGTTTTTGCTTATTGAACGCAGGAACAGAGAAAGGATATATTTCTCTCCTTTCTTTGTCACTATACCATCAAATCCGCTGTTGATTAGCTGTGCACCGGTTTTAGTCGTGTTAAGCACAGAATAATGACTGTTGTTAGCATGGATAGGATTTTCTGTTTCTATAGTCCATTCACTGCCTTCTCCTTGGAGAGTCCATGATGTTTGTGAGTTCCATTCACCTCGGTCGTCCTTGGAATACTCAAAATCTCTGTTCTGTATGAGTTCTGCATACAAACCGCCGTCGGCAGCGTAATTTATGTCTTCAAAGAAGATGCCTATTAAGTCTGAACTGATGGCTTTGGTGTCGTTGAGATTTACATTGAGCGATGCTTTCACATCTTTCAGTCCCTTGAACCTCCATTCGTCGTCTGCCATTCGTTCATTGTCACGTTGTGCTCTGAATGCGGCAGCCTCAACATTGGTGATAAGTTTTTCCACTGTCTGCCATGCCACACGGTTCACTTCTCCTTCTCTTTCAATGCCGTTGACGATAGCCTGAGCGAGTTTGGGCTTGTAATTGTTTTCTGATGTTTTTTCCGGAACACTCCACTGTTTGAAGTCAGAGCTTTCTGTCCGATATACCTCTCCTTCGGTGGTCTTGTATGTTACAACAAACTTTCCGTTTTCTTTTGTGATGACAGGGCTGATTACATTCTTGCCTTTTGCCATAAGCGGATAATCTTGCGGCTTCCATATCCACAGGTCGTGTGTAAGAGTCGTGGCAAACTGAGGAACTCTTTGGTTCAGACTCCACACGGCATACCATGTTCCATCTGTATCCTGTATGATGGAAGGAGCATACATGTTCTTCTCTGCTCCCCATGTACCGAAGTCGCTTTTCACGAAAGAATGATTGTTGCCTATTCCAATCCAATTCTTTTGGTCAATGCTGTATGCCAAGCGGATACCTTCTTTGGGATTTGCAGGTGTAGCATACGAAAGTAGATACACTGAATCGGGATGATTCTCCGATTTCCTTACCGTTGCGTTGAGTGCTGTCGGACATGCGGCGGCAAACATCAACGGCATGATAAATTTACTTCTTATATTTCTCATCTTTTAAAGGTTAAAAAATAGATATAAAATGATTAGAAAAGTTTAATTTTTTGAATTAGGTTTCACAGACTGAAATTGCCGATAAAATAAAGATATCTGTGCAGAGAGAATTTTGAATTTGTGCAGCGAGGAATCGAAAACAGTGCGTAGAAAACTCAAATCAGCACTGTTGTTTTTATAATCAGCAGTGCCGTTTACAAAATCAGCAGTGTCGTTTTTATAATCGGCACTGCTGATTTGAGATTTCAGCGCACTGTTTTTAGTTTTTCTCTGCACATACAATATGTTTTCAGCACATTGTCCGCATATAATTATAGAGTTCTCCAAGGGCGCGATTTGGAGATTTGCAACTTTCTGTTTGTCTGTGTTGTAATCTTCAGGATGCCCCTGAAAGAGACTTATTAAAGTGGATTCAGTTATTGATTTATACGTTTTGTATATACTCTGTTGAGAATCAGCTTGTCGTCTTCACACCAAATATTTGCCGTACATGTTGTTTTGTCGGAGTGTAGAACACAAGTGTATTTTTCAAGCAGTCCACTCCAAAAAGCATTGACCACATTGGCGCGCTCTTGCGGTGTGCCAAGTTGTTCCCATTGATTCACCGGATACAGGTTGGCTCCGGCACCTGTCAGAACTATGGAAGATTTGTCTTGGATGTATCCGTTCATGTCTGTCAATCCGGTCATTGAAGATAATGCAGTCCAATTTTGCAGACTGTCATACTTGTAACCTTCCAGTTCTTCGCTGTATTGCCTTGTCCATCCAAGTTCATACTTCGCTGTTTCTTCTACTTTTATGAGTCTGTTGGATTCGTCAAAAGTGTATATACGCGATGCGGGTAAAGCGTGTACCTCATCTGCACTGCTCAGTTTGATGCTGCCGGTCCATATTTTCTTGCCATTGAGTGTGTCTTTCACATTCAATACACTGTCGATGTGTACACGTGTGTCTCCCCAGCAAGCATTTACTGCATCCGCGGCAAGAACACGTACTGAAGATGTTACACTGTTTGCGCTTCCGTATATCGCTCCGTTTGCATCTGTAGCAGAAAAATTGATTCTTGTGGCCTTGAATGTAACTCGGTATGTGCCTTCATTATCCGGTACCTGAAACTTAAATTGAGGTTCAGCGGTGGTTGGATCTATGACAGTCCATGTTCCGGAAGAACCGTTGCTGACAGAGTAGTTGTATTCTGAAGAATAAATGTATGCACCGGGGTGTGTATAACTTACTTTTGCGTATGCGTATTGTTCTGTATAGACAGGCTGTGGTGCAATTGTAAGTTCTTTGAAAATTGGTGATACGGCAGTAGTATTGTCCTCACTGCAACTTGCCGTTGCCATAGTTGCCGCCGTTATGGCAATTATATTTATCAGCTTTGTTTTCATGATGTATTTTTGAATCTAAAAATTTACGGACAAAGATAGTTACTTGGCAGTAATGCTTCAAATGTTTTGCCTTTTATTATTCCTTTTTTTATGTATTTTGATTAAAAACAATACCTTTGCATCCTGTTAAATTCAAAATACTAAAGTTTTTAAGATTATGTTTTCCGGTATTGTAGAAGAAACGGCAGTTGTTGTCGCTATTGAAAAGGAACAGGAAAATGTTCATTTTACTCTCAAATGTTCCTTCGTGGACGAGTTGAAGATTGATCAGAGCATAGCCCATAACGGTGTGTGCCTTACTGTGGTGCGTATTGCCGATGGCGCATATACGGTCACTGCCATGAAAGAGACGCTCGACAGGTCTAATCTTGGATGTCTGAAAATAGGAGACAAGGTGAACGTGGAGCGCAGCATGATGATGAACGGACGTTTGGACGGTCATATTGTTCAGGGGCATGTCGATCAGACTGCAATCTGTGAAAGGAAAGAAGATGCGGAAGGCAGCTATGTCTTTACCTTTAAATATCATGCCGACCGCGAGATGGCGCGCCGTGGATATATCACTGTAGATAAGGGTTCTGTGACGGTAAACGGTGTCAGCCTTACCGTATGTAATCCTACGGATGACAGTTTCCAAGTTTGCATTATCCCTTACACTTACGAAAACACCAACTTCCATGATATAGAAGTGGGCACTAAGGTGAATATAGAATTTGATATTATAGGAAAATATATAAGCCGGATGGCGGCCTACATTTAATACAGATTCAAAGTTGGCGAAAAGCAAAAAGGCAGAGAAGTTGAAGAAACGAAAAAGTTCCCAAAAACCTCTCTGCCTTTTTGCCGTCTGTTATTCCTGCTCCGACAGCAGAGCGATATATTCTTTTAGCTTTTTATAGAAACTGTGATGGCTCAGTGTCTGTGCATTGCCGATGATGATGAGCTTCATGCGCGCTCTTGTCATCGCCACATTCATTCTGCGTAAGTCGTTGAGGAAACCGATTTGTCCTTCTTCGTTGGAGCGGACAAGGCTTATGAGTATAACGTCTCGCTCTTGTCCCTGAAATCCATCCACTGTATTTATGGATATGCTTTCGCGTAACGGCTTGAGAAACTCATTCTTCTTCACAAGGTGGCGCAGATACTGGGTCTGTACTTTGTAGGGACTGATGATTCCAACGTCCAGTCTTTCGTCTATAAAGCGTTGGCGACCGATTTTCTTGATGTACTCTTCGAGTATCTTGATGGTCAGTTCGGCTTCCTCTTTGTTGATTCTTCCGTGGTTCTCTCCGACAAATTGTTCATGGAACACGAAATCTTTCTGGGCTTCGGTTTCTTCATCTTTTACGGACTCTTCCAGAGTCTCTTTTTGTATTTCCTCATACCGTTGCTGTATGTGTTCACTCGATGTGTCAACCCATACCATAGGAGTGTCGAAGTCGAGTACACTTCTGTTCTTTACTTCTGCAGACGATTCCACCATCCCTTTATAGAACCACTCGGAAGAGAAGCGCATGATAGCCTCGTTCATGCGGTATTGGATTTTCAGCAATGTGACCACATCCGGCTGATTCTCCACAATCCGTTCCATCAGCGTTCTTCCCAGTCCGTGTCTCATTGCTTCGTAGCATTTTACTGTCGGCGGAAGCTGTTGATGGTCGCCGGCGAGTACGACTCTGTGGGCGCGTCGTATCGCAACCCAACATGCGGCTTCAAGTGCTTGGGCCGCTTCGTCGATGAACAAGGTCGAAAATCTTTGCCCTACAAGGAGCTTGTTTGCCGCACCGATAAGTGTACATGCTACCACTCGCGCTTCAGCGAACAACGTATGCTTGATGCGTATTTCTATTTCGGAAGCGCGTTCTTGCAGTCTGCTGATTTTCTGGTGTATGCCTTTCTTGTTCCCGGAGCGTATCTCGCGTATAGTCTTGCGTATGCTCCACAGTTCCGGATAATCGGGATGGCTTTCGAACTTTCGCTCGTATGTAAACGACAGCATCTTGTCGTTCACTCTTGTCGGATTTCCTATGCGTAGTACGGGGATTCCTCTGTCAACGAGTTTCTCGCTAATCCAATCTACCGCTGTATTGCTTTGGGCGCATACCATCACCTGTGTCTCTCTGCGCAATGTTTCATAAATGGCTTCAACAAGCGTAGTCGTCTTGCCCGTCCCCGGAGGTCCGTGTACGATTGCCACATCTTTTGCACACAGCACTTCGTTGACGGCTTTTTCCTGAGTCATGTTGAGCCACGGAAATCGGATGGGGTAGAACGAAAGCTTCTGCGGGTGCGAAAGTCCGGCAAACAAGTCGCGCAAATCCTCCAGTCTGTTCTTTTTGGCTTTGATGACCTCGTCAAGCGTATTGAACATGATTCTGAAACTTGTCTCATCGAAGTACAGCTGTACTCCAAGCTGTTCCGTCCTTTGCAATTCGACAAGTGTATGTATGTCCGGCACACTTACCACCATTTGGCTGTCACTGACATAGCTGACACGGCATATCTGTTCGAGATAGTGCAATTCTCCCTCCTCCGTAACACGGAAGAAAGATACCGGACGGTCATATTCAAAATGGTGCTCAATGTCATTCGGTTCGGTCTGGATTATCTCAACCACCAGCTGATTCAGTGAATTGTAGTAGTTTCTTCCCGTTTCCACCGGATACCAGCACACCCCTCTGTTCACCTTGCGCCTTATTCCCATTCTCTCAGTTTGCCGCTGAAACTCTTCTTTCTGCGATTCATATTCTAATTTGAGAAGTTCTTTCTGCTTTTGAATTGGTAATATGGAATTTTGCATAACTGCTTTTTGGAGATTAAGAGGTGTTTCGTAAGAGGTGATTTTATCTTTTCTTGATGATATATTTTTCTTCGTCAGCCGATAGTTTATATTCCCAGTTCCCCTATGCGTATGGCATCGTACATTCTTGTCATCTTCTTTACATTGAAGACAGAACTGTTGTTCAATGGTATGGCATTCCAAAACAGATTGCTGTATCCGCCTTCATCATTGTTCTGCTTCATGTATCTTTCGTACGATTTTCTATATATCCTGTACGCTTCTGCCGAGCGTCCTTGTGCATAGAGGGTATGTGCCAGATTGATGCTGTTATGTTCATCTTCAGGTTCTTCATTCATAACCTGTGTGAACAGCTCTTCCGCTTTCTCCGGACTGTTCCCGGTCATAAGGAGAATCTTGGCATGAATCTTTCTGCATTTTACGGACTTGTCATCAAGATAATATAGCTTATAGGTAACAGGAAGAGCTTCCTCAAAATGTTCGGTCGAAACCAGCATCTCTGCTTTCTTCATTAATAACTTGACATTGTCCGGGTCGTTTCTCAGAAGATAGTCATAGCATCTTGAAGCAGTCTTGTATTCTCTTAGTATGGATGCCACGTAGGCAAGGTGAGTCAATGTCCATTTCGACTCGGGAGACAACTCTTCCGCAGTGATATAACTTTGGTATGCCTCTGCGTGTTTAGCCTGTTTTTGCTGACAGAATCCGATTTTTTGCCAGATGTCGGTGTCTGCTTCCGTTTTCTGCGGGTTGAATGACCTGAACAGCTCTTCCGCCTCCTTGTAAAATTCTTGTCTCATGAAAAACTCGGCGAGAGCCATTTTCTCGTCCGTAAATTCATTCATGAACGACAGGCTGACAGAAGTCAGCGGACTGAAGGCTTTGCGCTTATCTGCAAAAGGATTTTGGAATTGAAGATGATAAGGATATATGTTGAAGAACCTGTAGAGGTCGTATATATACCTGCGACTGATATCAGATGTTTTCTCCTTGTGGCTCTTGTTGTTTTCAATCATGCTGTTCATGTCTTCTCCCGGCGGAAGTTGTTCTGCCATTTGTTGTGAAAGCATATCCTGACCGACGGAGCCGATAGAGTCCATCATGAAGCAGAAAGAATATTTGTCGCTGTTGCTGAACGGCGATTTTTCCAGAATCAGACGTGTCAGCATTCCGGTGCTCCCGTTCCGTAGCTTCTCGGTCAGGTGTATTGACGGGTGGTCTGTGTAGAACGGATAAAACCAGTGTGCTGTCTGGTGAAAGAACGGATACGACTTCATGTGGCTGAATGTGCTCATGTATATGTCAGCACCTTCAAGTTGCAGGTCTGCCATTTCACGCATCTTCTGCGAAGCTTTGTCCTCATCCTTTTTGTTGTACCATTCCGGATTCTCTCCGTTCTTGGTCAGTTCTGCGTCAATCTCTTGAATACCGTATTCCGTGCGCTCAAAATTCTTGCTTTTCAATATGGTAGGTATGATGTCATATCTCATCTTGTTGCTTATGCTTTCCGTCTTGTAGCAGAATTGCAGCTGTGTGTGTATGGTATATAGTTCTTTGACAAACCGCGGGTCTTCTTTGTAGAAAGAGAGTCGTGTGGCTATCTCGGGGAAAGCATGAAAACGCTTCTCATATTGTCTTGTGGCAAGGACAATGCCGACAAGTGCACGCTGATTTACTTCGGCATTGGGATTGAGATAAGCGTCGAACAGAAGTTGCAGTTTATAGAAGTCGAACATTTCATGCAGTGACAAGGTGGCGGCACTCACGAGTATGGCAAGGTCGTTGATGCGTATAACATCTGAATTGAGCATGTTCACGGCTGTCTCATAGTCGCTCTTGTGCCATACGTCGCCGGTCCATACCTGATTGAACATGCGTATGAGAGTTTCCTCATGCTGCTCCGATGCTTCCTCCATGTCGTGGCGGAATATAGACTCTCTCATATCTTCCTTTTGCTTTTGCAGACGCTGCATCTTTTCGCAGAGAGTCTCGAGTACAAGCTGTATGTGGTTCAGACTTGAATCTTCTTTGAGAGCCTTGTTTACGGCTGTATATCTGTGTTCCGGATGTGCGGACAGACGTATTAGACGCTCGGCACGGTCATATAAAGTGTATGTCTGTCTTATCAGAGAGCTGTACAAGTTGTCGCCGTTAGGGTCTTCTATGCCCAATGCGGTGAACCGCAGCATGGTTTCGTGCGTGTTTCTTATAGTGTCCAGTTCTTCCTTGAGTTCCCAGTTTCCTGTGGAGTCGATTCTGCTTTTCAGTGGTGCATATACATCGATAAGATTCTGGTTATACAGATATTCCTCTATATTGATATTCATGATGAATGTTCATTGTTTTAGTTCTGTCATTGCAGAATGATAAGTTTGCTTTCGTCTTATTTGTTTACAAACGTTGTGTCCGCAATGTCTGCATACTTGACTTCTTTTTCTAACAGTGCGCGTCCTTCAGCCCATCTTACGGCTTCTTGGAAAGCCGACTCTTTAAGGAGCGAAGCTTTCTTCTTCGGTACGGCTATGTCCATAGAATCATTCAGCGTGATTCCGGTAGGGATATAAGACATCAGCGATAGGGTGTTTGTGCGGCTTGTTGTATTCTTTTTCTTGCCTGTTTCTGCTTCTGCTTTTTCGCCGGTTCTGCTTGCAATCAGCTCAATGGCGCAGTCGTATGCTTTTGCAAGCGTTTTTATCTGTTCGCTTTTGTTCTTTATGGCATCTTCCCTGAAAATGATTGCCGACAGGTCAGCCTCGGAACTTTCTGTCCTTGCCAGTCTTACAGCACCTTTCGCTACACATGCCGACGCGTATGGTTCTGGCAGAAGAGCACCGTCGTATTGGTTCTGGTCGAGCATTTTGGCACGCAGTTTTATGTCGTTGATTTGCGGCTTGTTCAGTTCCTCCGAACCCAGTTTTATCGACTCGAGGATACGGTCTGTGGTCAGGTCGAGCGCGGAGTTTCGTGTGATGGCAAAGATTTTTTCTTTTATGCTGCCGGCTCTTTTGATTCTTGCATTCCTTGCCGACAGAAGATGCAGATGCAGTTCTGTGCTCATGACCACTTTGACGGAATCTCCTTTTGAGCGCATCACGACAGCCTTCACTATGTCGCTTGCCGCTCCGTCGATGCTTCCCCCGGCGAGTGCCGTGTCGCAGTCTGCCGCAGCATTGAATGTCACAAGCTGTATGTCGAGTCCGAGCGAGTCGAATATGCCGCACTGCTCTGCCATGTAGAAAGGCAGACAGTCTGCGGTGGGGAGCACTCCGAGACGCAGAATGGTGGAGTCCTGTGCCGCATCAGCGTCTTTGTTCTTCTCGTTTCCGCCGCAGCATAAAAAAAATGCTGACATCGCTGTGATAAATAATGGGATGATTCTCTTCATGCGTAGTGTTATGTTAAAGCCGATAGTTCTCCGGTGCGGATGGGCGGCCTGTTACCTGCATCATATTTACAAACAAGGGGACAACTTGTTTCACTGATGGATGCAAGTTGTCCCTTTTGTTGGTTTATATCGTTTGACGTTTATGCTTCTTCAATAGCAGCTACACCCGGGAGTACTTTTCCTTCGATAGCTTCGAGAAGCGCACCACCACCTGTTGAAATGTAAGATACCTTGTCTGCCATGCCGAACTTGTTGATACATGCTACAGAGTCGCCACCGCCGATGAGAGAGAATGCTCCGTTTGCAGTAGCCTCGCAGATAGCCTCGGCAATAGCGCGTGAACCGCCTGTGAAGTTGTCGAACTCGAATACACCGGCAGGACCGTTCCAAAGAATTGTCTTGGCATCCTTGATGGCAGCCTTGAACTTCTCGCGAGTCTCAGGGCCTGCGTCAAGACCTTCCCAGCCTTCAGGAATGGCATTTGAAGGACAAATCTGTGTGTTTGCGTCGTTTGAGAAAGCGTCGGCAACCACTGAGTCAGTGCCGAGAACGAGGTTTACACCGTTCTTCTTTGCCTGCTCAATTACGTTGAGAGCTACATCGAGCTTGTCCTCTTCGCAGATAGAGTTACCTACATTGCCGCCCTGAGCCTTTGCGAATGTATAAGTCATACCGCCGCAGAGAATGAGGTTGTCAACCTTTGTGAGGAGGTTCTCGATGATACCAATCTTTGTAGAAACCTTTGAACCACCCATGATAGCTGTGAACGGACGCTTGATGTCGCTGAGGATAGCCTTTACAGCGTTCACTTCCTTCTCCATGAGGAGACCAAGCATCTTGTTGTCTGCATCGAAGAAGTCTGCAATGACAGCTGTAGAAGCATGTTTGCGGTGAGCTGTTCCGAATGCGTCGTTGATGTAGCAGTCAGCGTATGAAGCGAGAACTTTAGCAAATTCTTTCTGTGACTTCTTCATAGCTTTCTTTGCTTCGTCGTATGCAGGGTCTGTCTTCTCGATGCCTACCGGTTTTCCTTCCTCTTCAGGATAGAAGCGGAGGTTTTCAAGAAGAAGCACTTCGCCCGGCTGCAATGCAGCTGCTTCTGCCTGAGCTTTCTGGCAGTCGTTTACGAATTTAACGGCAACACCCAGTTTCTCTGATACTGCATCGACAATCTGTCCGAGAGACATCTTAGGGTTTACCTTGCCTTTTGGCTTGCCCATGTGCGACATGATGATGAGGCTTCCGCCTTCGTCAAGAACCTTCTTCAGGGTAGGGAGAGCACCGCGGATACGTGTGTCGTCTGTAATCTTTCCATTCTCATCAAGTGGCACGTTGAAATCTACGCGCACGATTGCCTTTTTGCCGGCAAATTTGTAGTCGTTGATATTCATATCTTTTTATTTTTTAATAATGTGTATTGATACTTTTTAAAAGTGATTAATTATATATGCAAAGATATGATATTTTTGAATAAGTGGCAATAGTTTTACGTCTTTTTATTTTGAGAGGAATTGGAAGTTTTTTGCTTTTAATCTGTTTATTGACATGCTGCTGCAACTGATATTTCGGTCCTCATAAAAAATTTTTTGACATCGCTTTTTTGAACGATGTTCGATTTTGATAAAATGATATCGTTTTCGGTTGTTTGTATTTCAAATTGATTGTTTTATATTAAAAATACTTTCTTTTTGATTTTGTCAAATGTTAAAATTCCAAGCCCTCTGGCACGC
>JAJPZU010000239.1 GCA_021204165.1 Prevotellaceae bacterium | reverse complement strand
GAATTAAAATAGCTGAATATGCTATCATTTTGTCAAAAAATAAATTTGTTAAAAATTATATATAAAAAATTTTATTATGGGGCTTCTATAACCCGATGACTTGTTGTTTTCTAAATGCGGGTCTGTATTGTGTAGTTCCCCCTCGATAGTTGCTTGTTGATATGTATGCCATGTTCTTTTAATGATAGTGGTGTGGATGTATTTGAAATTTGAAAACGATGGGACATTGTATTCCGGAGATGTTTCCATAACAGGAAAAACATTGGTACTGCGATATGATGGCACCTATTATAGCTTGACCAAGCAGTAATATAGCTTGCTTGGAATGCTTGAATTTTGTGGAGGGGATGCCTGAATAAAAAACATTGGGCATCCCTTCTTTTGTATGGTAGTCTTTTTTCAGTACCTTTGCTCCTTGTTTTCATGATTGATGAACTGATTCCATTATTGCTTCGTGTGGGTTGCGGATTCTGATGCCTCATTGATTCGGACAAGAAATGATGCTTGTCATGAGGAATTTGTGAAAGACGGGCCTGTGCCATGACATATATATGGAGTCATCACCGAATAATGTAGAAGTTGAATGGAGAAATTTGAAGTAAATATTTTGGGATGTGGCAGTGCATTGCCTACAATACAGCATCAGGGATCGATGCAAGTGGTAAATGTGAAGGAAAGGCTTTATATGGTTGATTGCGCTGAAGGGGCACAACTTCAACTCCGTAAGAGCAGGCTTTCTTTTTCTAAGATAGACAATATCTTTATATCGCATATCCACGGCGACCATTGTTTCGGCCTGATAGGCCTTATTTCGACTTTTTCACTTTTGGGACGTACATCTACGCTGAATGTGTATGGCCCGTCGGAACTGAGGACCATCCTGTTGAGTCAGCTTCATTGGTTTTGTCCTCGGATGGATTATAGAGTTGAGATACATGAGATAGATACAAAGCAGTATGCAATGATTTTTGAAGACAAATCTGTGGAAGTATATACGATTCCGCAGAAGCACAGAGTGGAGTGCTGCGGGTTTTTGTTTAAAGAGAAACAGGGGCTGCCGCATATCAAGCGGGACGTAATAGATGCGTTTGGCATTCCTGTATGTTACATCAATAATATAAAACTTGGTATGGATTATGAAATGCCGGATGGAGAAATCATACCAAACCACTTGATGACGATTCCTCCAGAGCCGGCGAGAAGCTATGCTTACTGTACTGACACCCTGTTCCGCCCTCAAAATGCGGAGCTGTTGCAGGGGGTTGACCTGCTCTATCACGAAAGTACATTTTGCAATAAGGATGCGGCATTCGCCAAGAAGACATTCCATTCGACAGCCGGACAGGCCGGTGAGATGGCGGCTTTGTGCAATGCAAAGAAGCTTGTCATAGGGCATTTTTCTGCCAGATATAAAAACGAGAATGTGTTTTTGGAAGAGGCAAAGCAAAAGTTTGAAAATACAATTCTCGCAAAGGAAAATTTGTGTATAACGATTTAAAACGATAAAAATTATCTTGTAAGCTTGTTTTTTTCGATAAAGAAACTTATATTTGCATCGTAATGTAAAAGACTGGTATATGATAAAAAAACTACTTATATTGATAATGGCATCATTCGTGTTTGCAATGCCGTCTATTGCAATGGATGATGATAATCAAAGGACTGATATAGAGAACGAGCCGCATCAGATAACCATAACAGTCGTTGAATCGACTATACATATAAAGAATGCGTCGCAAATGGTTCTGGAAGTGTATAATGTAGCCGGGATAAAGGTGAGCACTCAAAGAATAGACAGTCAGGACAAGACGATAGAGTTGAATAACTTGTCGAAAGGTTGCTATCTTCTCAAGATTGGCAAAATTGTGCGTAAGGTGTATTTGCGATGAGAGGAGCCTGAGTGTGCAGGTCTTTTCTTATTTTAAGATATTACGGATAAAGATTAATAATCCTTGTTTATATCAGAAATGACGTAAACAAGGATTTTTTTGTAGCATTAAACCTTTTGCCAAAATAAGTCTAATGAGAATGACAAGCGGATTGGTAGCTGTTGTATCTATTAAAAGGTGATATAATGGAGAAATATAACGAACAAGATACGATATTACGACTTCAGAACCCGAGTACACAATTGCAGGCATTCCGAGAAATTGTGGACATGTATAGCCGGCCTCTTTACTGGCATATAAGGCGGATGGTCATTTATCATGAGGATGCGGATGATGTGCTGCAGAACACATTCATAAAGGCTTGGAGCAATATTTCCAGTTTCAGAGGTGAATCTAAGATTTCCACTTGGCTGTATAGGATTGCATATAATGAGAGTCTGACGTTTCTGAGCCACGTACATCAGTCTGTATCCATTGATGACGCGGGAGAAAATCTTTGCGAATCTCTGGAGAGCGACAGGTATTTCGACGGGGACAGGGCGCAGGCTATGTTGCAGGAAGCGGTCAGCACGCTTCCGGACAAACAGAAGGCTGTCTTTAATATGAAATATTTCAAAGAAATGAAGTATGAGGAGATGGCGGAGATTTTTGGAACCAGTGTGGGTGCGCTGAAGGCTTCGTATCATCATGCCGTAAAAAAAATTGAGGCTTTTTTCAATGAAAGGTGTTAAACCTTTTTGTAGTTATGAAATCTAACAAATAAACAAAAATACCGGTTTATGATAAAGGAAGAGGAAAATATTTTACGGAGATTTGGTAAGGAAGAGCCGTTTACTGTTCCTGAAGGTTATTTTGATGATTTGACGGAACGTATAATGGATGTTCTGCCGAGAAGGGAAACACCGCTTGTCGTGGAGCACCGGAATAAGCGTCGTATGAACATGCGCTTGATAGGGTGGTGCTCTGTAGCTGCTGCGTGCATTGCATGTGTCGCCTTCTTTTATGCTAAAGATATGGTACCGGAAAAGACGACAAACGTGCCGGAACTATATGCGGAAGAGGCTTGTGAGTATGATGACGAATATCAGGAAGATGTCATGCACTATGCCATGCTCGGTCATGAGGATGTATATTGTTATTTGTCCGGTGTAGGATTCTGACGATTTTGGTCTGAGTACAATGCCGTTTATGTGAATAAATAAAAAGAGTAATATGAAAAGAATTATATTGTTTTTGATTGCTGTACTGACAATCGGATGTTTGCAGGCACAGCAGGCAGGGAAATCTGACAACAGGAAAAAGTTCTCTCCGGAAGATTTTAAACGGAAAATGGAAACTTTCATCACTACACATGCGGGTCTGACACAGCAGGAAGGGCAAAATTTTTATCCTTTGCTCCATGAAATGCTGGAAAAACAGCATAAGCTTATGGACAGGCAAAGAGAGTTGATGAGAAAAGGCAAGGACGATTTGCCGGAGGATGAATATGAAAAGATTATAGAGGAAGTCACAACTCTGGAAATCGAGAACAAGAAGATAGAGAAATTGTATTATAATAAATTTCACACTGTGCTAAGTTGGAAAAAGATTCATAAGGTTCGTCATGCTTTGTTTAATTTTAATATAGAAGCACTGAAAAGGTTTTCACCGCCATATAATGCGAACAAAAGGGATAGAGGTTTTTCTGCCGACAAACATGTGGGTAAATGAATAGATAAATAGGAAGAGAATATGCCCTCAATCGGATTGCTGCTTTGTAGGATTGCGATTGAGGGTTTTTTTGTGCCTGTCAGGCTTGTTCTTTTGAGCATCTTACGACTCAATTTGTGCGTATGACTGCCTATAATGGACTGTATCTTAATGTCTTCTAACAATAAAAGCGTGAAAAAATTTGTGGAATCATTAAAAATGGCTACCTTTGCAGCCAATTTTGATTATCAACATAATGTCTAACATTATTTAATTACAATTTTTTATATTTTATTTATGGAAACAAAAAACATTAAACCGCTTGAAGAATTCGATTGGGACGCATTCGAAAACGACGGCAAAAGTGCTGCAAACATTGCAGAAGAAACCAAAGCTTATGAAGGTACCCTTAACAATGTAAGCGACAATGAAGTTATTGATGGTAAGGTTATTGCTATCAATGATCGTGAAGTTGTTGTGAACATTGGCTTCAAATCAGATGGTATCATCTCAAGAAACGAGTTTCGTTATTGTCCGGAACTTCAGGTCGGCGACACTGTAGAAGTATATATTGAAAATCAGGAAGACAAGAAAGGTCAGCTTGTTCTTTCTCATAAGAAAGCACGTCAGGCTCGTTCTTGGGACCGCGTGAATGCCGCTCTTGACAACGATGAAATTGTTAAGGGATTTGTTAAGTGCCGCACAAAGGGCGGTATGATTGTTGACGTATTCGGTACAGAAGCATTCTTGCCGGGTAGCCAGATTGATGTTAAGCCTATCCGTGACTATGATACATTCGTAGGCAAGACAATGGAATTCAAGATTGTCAAGATTAATCAGGAATTCAAGAATGTGGTTGTAAGCCACAAGACTCTTATTGAAGCAGAACTTGAACAGCAGAAGAAGGAAATCATCGGTAAGCTTGAGAAGGGTCAGATTCTTGAAGGTACAGTGAAGAACATCACTTCTTATGGTGTATTCATTGACCTTGGTGGTGTTGACGGTCTCATCCATATTACAGACCTTTCTTGGGGACGTGTAAGCGATCCGAAGGAAGTTGTAGCTCTTGACCAGAAACTCAATGTCGTTATTCTTGACTTCGATGATGAGAAGAAGCGCATTGCACTTGGTTTGAAGCAGCTTACTCCGCACCCATGGGATGCTCTTGATGGCACAATCAAGGTTGGCGACAAGGTTCACGGTAAGGTGGTTGTAATGGCAGATTACGGAGCATTCATCGAAATAGCTCCGGGTGTTGAAGGACTTATCCACGTTAGTGAAATGAGCTGGAGCGCACATCTCCACAGCGCACAGGATTTCATGAAGGTTGGTGATGAGATTGATGCTGTTGTCCTGACTCTTGACCGTGACGAGCGCAAGATGTCTCTTGGTATCAAGCAGCTTAAAGATGATCCATGGGAGAACATTGAAACTAAATACCCTGTAGGTTCTAAGCATACTGCAAAGGTTAGAAACTTCACTAACTTCGGTGTATTTGTTGAAGTAGAAGAAGGTGTTGACGGACTTATCCACATTTCAGACCTTTCTTGGACAAAGAAGGTAAAGCATCCTTCAGAGTTTACACAGATTGGTGCCGAAATAGACGTACAGGTTCTTGATATTGACAAGGAGAACCGTCGTCTTAGCCTTGGTCACAAGCAGCTTGAAGATAATCCTTGGGATAACTTCGAGACAATCTTCGGACAGGATTCTGTTCACCACGGAAAGATTATAGAGGTACTTGGCAAGGGTGCTGTAATTACTCTTGAGCATGGTGTAGAAGGTTTTGCAACTCCTAAGCACTTGGTTAAGGAAGATGGTAGCCAGGCAGTTTTGGGCGAGGAACTTGACTTTAAGGTAATTGAGTTTAACAAGGAAGCTAAGCGTATCATCTTGTCTCACAGCCGTATATTTGAAGATGTACAGCGTGCTGAGTCTAAGGAGGCAAAGAAGGTCGCTGCTGCTGCGAAGAAAGCTGCTCGTCAGCCAAAGGAACAGGCTCCTTCTATCCAGAACAAGGTTGCAAGCACTACTTTGGGTGACCTTGACGCTCTTGCAAACCTTAAAGCTAACATGGAAGCTGGAAACTAAAAATAGAAGCGGAATTGAAGATTTGGAAAGTAGGTTCTTCAAGCATACATTTGCAGAATACTTTCTGATATTCTAAAATTCTTTTTCACACAAAGCCGTATTATATTTCTGTAAAAGGAAGTATGATATGGCTTTTTTATTTGATGTGTTTTAAGCAAAGTAGTGTGTGGAAAAAGTGATATTATGATGAGAGAACAGGTAAATGTCCAATTGTAAAATAAAAGTCCAATAAAAGTCTGTTCAATTGGTGTGTTTACTGTCGTCTGTTTTTCCTGATTCAAATAAAAAACATTAACTTTGCCTTTCAATTTGTCGAGATTGAAATGAATATGAAAATCTTTGTCTTATTATTCTTTTTAATTGCTTTTACTTCTTCGGTATCTGTGGCTCAGAATGTCATTGAAAGGAGCGATTCTGTTTTTGTCCGCCATCTGAATGATAAAAAGATTGAAGTAACCGATTCCAATTCTGTCAGACTGTTAATGAGCGGTCATGACAAATTTGTGGATTTATTTGAAGCGGTGCGTAATGCTAAGAAGTTTGTACATCTTGAGTATTTTAATTTTAGGAATGATTCTATAGCCAACCTTTTGTTTGATATTCTTGCAGAGAAGGCAAAAGAAGGTGTAGAGGTCAGAGCCATGTATGA
Organism: Prevotellaceae bacterium; assembly: GCA_021204165.1. Taxonomy (GTDB): domain Bacteria; phylum Bacteroidota; class Bacteroidia; order Bacteroidales; family Bacteroidaceae; genus RGIG8745. The sequence continues at coordinate 16,386 of JAJPZU010000239.1, read as the reverse complement.
CGCTTTTGGAAACTGGTCGAATAATAAACCTATTTTACGTGAGCACCATGATTCGATAAGGGCAAGAGGTATTAAGCTTGTCAAGTTTGACCCGCTTACTTTCCCATGGGTAAATCATATAATTCCGAGAGACCACCGTAAAATTGTGGTTATTGATGGGGTTGTAGCATATACTGGTGGAATGAATGTGGCTGATTATTATATAGAAGGGATTGAGGGAATAGGTGCATGGCGAGATATGCATGCACGGATTGAGGGTGCGGCTGTAAATGAGTTACATCGTATATTTGCATTGATGTGGGAGAAAGAGACCGGGGAACGTATAGAGGGAACTAAGTATTTCTCTGTTCCGAAGATAGCCGGGAATAAGCGTATTGCGGTGATAGACCGTTCTCCGAGAATGTCCAATGAGGCTATACGTGACCTTTATGTGAATATGCTTAATAGTGCGCGTCATAGTGTGCGGTTAGTAAATCCCTATTTTGTGCCTACGCATAAAGTGCGCAAAGCATTAAAAGACGCAATAGACCGTGGGGTGGATGTGGAGATAATGCTTTCTGCAAAGAGTGACATCCCCCTTACTCCGGATGCTTCTCATTATGTGGGCAATAATTTGGCTAAAAGAGGGGCGAAGGTATATCTTTTTAAAGGCGGTTTTCATCATACCAAAATAATGATGGTAGATGATTTGTATTGTACTATTGGCTCTGCAAATCTGGATAGTCGTAGCTTGCGCTGTGATTATGAGGTGAATACTGTGATATTCAGTAGAGAGACTACTGGTGAGCTTGTCAAGATGTTTGAGCAAGACAAAAAAAACTCAGACTTGATTAGGCAAGGGTATTGGCATACACGTTCTCCTTGGAAACGATTTGTCGGATGGTTCGGTAATCTGCTTACTCCCGTGTTGTGACTTCAATGGTAAGGGGCAATATGGAATAGATGGCAAGAAAGTACTGTGATAATTTAATTTTGAAATAGCGTGTTTCTGCAAACAAAATAAAAGAATGATGTTTATGAAAAAGATTTTGGCGATATATTTATTGTTTTGGGTGTCGGTATTTGTGTCTGCTGAACAATATCCGAAAAGAGAATTTCGTGGTGCATGGATTCAGTGTGTTAATGGACAATATCTTGGAAAGACTCCCGGACAGATAAGACAGATGCTTGTCTCTCAGCTTGATGTACTGCAAGAGGCTGGTATAAATGCAATTCTGTTTCAGGTCAGAGCTGAAGGAGATGCATTGTATAATTCGTCATACGAGCCGTGGAGCCGCTATCTTACAGGAACTCAAGGTGTAGCTCCGGCTGATGGATGGGACCCGTTAAGATGGATGATAGAACAGTGTCATCAGAGAAATATGGAATGCCATGCTTGGATAAATCCTTATCGGGCAAAGACCAAGGGGACCACGGCGCTTGCTTCCGAACATGCAGCATGTAGGCATCCGGAGAGAGTTTTTGCTTATGCTGATATGCTTATCTTTAATCCTGCGCTTGAAGAGAACAGAATGTTTACATGTATGGTTGTTGAAGACATACTTAACCATTATGATGTGGATGGTATTCATATTGATGATTACTTTTATCCTTATCCGGTTAAAGGAGAAATTATTCCGGATGAGGCTTATTTCCATGCCAAAGGCAAGGGCTTTCGGGATATTCATGATTGGAGACGTCATAATGTGAATATGCTGGTGGAGGACTTGCATAACATCATTCGAAAGACTAAACCGTGGGTGAAGTTTGGAGTTTCTCCTTTTGGAATATGCCGTAACAGTACAGACAATAGAAATTCAAAATACGGTAGTGCTACAAGCGGATTGCAGAATTATGACGATTTGTATGCGGATGTGGTACTGTGGCAGGACAAAGGTTGGGTGGATTATCTTATTCCTCAAATCTATTGGAATATCGGTACACGGGCTGCTGACTATGATGTATTATGCCATTGGTGGAATGATTATTGCTTCAATCGTCCGTTGTTTATCGGTCAGGATGTAGAACGTACTGTCAAAGGGGTGGATCCGGAAGATAATTCATCCCATCAGATGAGGATTAAGTACCGTATTCAGCGAGAACTTAAAAATATACAGGGTAGTTGTCAGTGGTATGCAGCAGCTGTGGTCAATAATCCGGGTAATTATCGTACAATGCTTGAAAAAGAATATCACCGTTATCCGGCTTTACAACCGAGGATGCCGTTTATTGACAAGAAAGCACCGAAAAAGCCGCGTGGTGTGAAGATTGCAGTGCTTGAAGGAAAACCGCACCTTGTATGGAACGCTCCTAAAGGGAAAGGTGAATTGGACAAAGCGGTACAGTATGTGGTCTATAAATTTACTGTGGATGAGCATGTTGATATTGACAAAGTTTCCGCTATTGTAGGATTGACCCGTGACACTTATTTTCCTATTGAAGGAAATGCAAGTGGGTGTACTTTTATAATCACAGCCCTTGATAGGCTTCATAACGAGTCAAAAGGAGTGAAGATAAAGCTCTGATTCTTTTTCGGAAATACTTTTTTTCTGCCGTTTTTGCTATTCTTAAATGTTAAAACTGCTTCTTGGCAGTGTTAAAAACGTGAATGGAAAAAGCGGTTTGCTTTCTTCAAAACTCCTTTGTTAATCGGCTTTTTAGGAGCTTTTGGACATAAGATGTGAATTCTTAAAAAATCTAAGTGATTGATATACTGTGTAAAACTTGTTGCCTGTTTCCGCAAAAAAGAGTAACTTTGCACCGTCATTTAGAGAATGACACAGATAATATAATGTTTTCTTAGTTTATAAAACAGATATTATCGCAGAGAGAAATGAATGTCCGAGTTGCGTACTCGGCTATTATTAACTAAAATGTTTTTCATGAGGAAATTACTTGTATTTCTATTGTTATTTACAAATTTGGTTGTATTTGCAGCAAAGGTGGATCCGGAAAAGAAGTGGGGTACGTTGATAACCGCCATTGCACAGGTTGAGAGTGAAGGCAGAGCGGATGTAGTGTCAAAATGTGGACGTTATGTAGGGTATCTGCAAATATCAAAAATCTTAGTTCGTCAATGCAACCAAATTGTCGGTTACAATAAATACACTTATTCAGACCGTCTGAACAAAGAAAAGAGCAAACAGATGTTCATAGACTTTCAGGAGCATTTTAATCCGGAAGGTAATATGGAGAAAGCCATACGTCTTTGGAACTCGGGCGACTTGAATTGCATGAAGCGCAAAGCTGCTACGGATGGATATTACAGGAGAGTGATGGACAAGTATTCAAAATTAGCCGAGAAATAGATTCTATTTTTTTGCTCAATATATTGAACAGTCACTTTTCTCCTTTAGGCATTTTCACATGCAAATTGCCGTTTTATTGAGAAATACAAAAGGCGGAAGATTATTTGTTGCGAAACATAATCTTCCGCTTGTTTTTATGTCTTTTGCTTGTGATTCTGATAATGCTTGTTCCTGTAGCTATCAACAAAATTATGCAAAATATCCATTTCGGGCTTTTTGCATTGGAGTAGTATAGATTATACAATTGTGGCATTCCGAAAAATCGGAATGTCCAGATAACAGCCATAACCGTGATTTTCCCGATTATTTCCATGAGAAATAGATTTGTGAGGAATATTACGACTTCGTTCTTTTCCCTTTTCTTGTCTGCCGTCATTTCATTGTATCTTAATGGACAGTACAAAGATACTTTAATCTACCAATAAAAAGTGCTATCTTTGCAAAAAATATATTTATGGTAAAACAGTTTGACCTTTCAGAAGCTCTTTCCAAACTTTGTATTAAAGAGCTGACTCCAATGCAGAAATCTGCTTCCGATGCTTTTGGTAAAGGACAGGACGTCATATTACTTTCGCCCACAGGCACGGGAAAAACTTTGGCATACTTGTTGCCTTTGATGCAAAGCCTCGATGCCGGTTCAGATAGTGTGCAGGCTATAATTATGGTACCTTCCCGCGAATTGGCGCAGCAGATTGATGGAGTTGTCAAGTCCATGAAGAGTCCGTTGCGCAGTGTTTGCTGCTATGGAGGGCGGCCGGCGATGGATGAACACCGCATGATTGCAGGCACGCTGCCGCATATCGTGATAGCCACTCCCGGGCGTCTTGTTGACCATCTGAATAAGCGCAATATAGAAGTTGACGGAATACGTACTCTTGTCATTGATGAATTTGACAAATGTCTTGAATTTGGTTTTCATGGTGAGATGCGTGAAGCAATGGAAATGATGCCTCTTGTCCGGCAGCGTTTTCTGCTCAGTGCCACAGATGCGGAACAGATTCCTTCGTTTGTCAATATGGGCCGAGAAAATAAACCTGTACGTTTGGATTATCTCTCCGGCAACGAGAATGTGGCCCGGCGCATAAACCTGCATATAGTAAAAAGCCCTATAAAGGACAAACTGGACACCCTCTATTGTCTGCTTCGCACACAAGGCTCCCGTCAGAGCATCGTTTTTCTGAATTACAGGGAAGCGGTGGAAAGGGTCTATCACTTTCTGCACAGCGAAGGCATACACTGTGAGATGTTTCACGGGGGACTGGAACAGCAGGTCAGGGAGAAGTCTTTATACAAGTTTGCCAATGGAACCTCGAATGTGCTTGTTTCCACAGACTTGAGTGCCCGCGGACTTGACATTCCCGATATTGATAACATCATCCACTACCACCTTCCGCTCAATGAAGAGGCCTTTCTCCATCGCAACGGACGCACAGCGCGCTGGGAGGCAGAAGGAAACTCCTTCCTTATCCTGCATGAGGAAGAGTCCGTTCCGGAATACTTGAAAGAAATCCCCGATGAATATTTCATCCCTAAAAAACTTCCGGACATACCGCTTCCTTTGTGGGCAACCCTATATATAGGTAAGGGGAAGAAAGACAAGATAAGCAAGATGGATATTCTTGGGTTCTTGTGTAAAATAGGTGGACTTGAATCTAACGAAGTCGGACGCATTGATGTCCGCGACCATTATGCTTTTGCTGCAATTAGCAGACGGCGGTTGTATGAGGTGCTCAGTGCTGTGAAAGGACAGAAAATAAAGGGTATAAAGACAATCTTTATAGAAGCCAAATAGTGGCAGGACATACAGAAATGAAAAGATGCGTATGTTCCGAATATGAAAGGAGTTTTCAGTTCGGAACATACGCATCTTTTTTGGAAATAAACCTCCTGTGGCTTTCTACTTCTCAGTGATTACCAGCACTGCACCTCCGCGAGGTTCAAGAGTATATTCCGCAGGCAATCTCTTACTGTATTTCTTGATAGGGTTCCATTCCCGCCCGCGTCCTGTATATAATTCTACAGAATATTTTTTGCAGAGATTAAGCTTCTGCCAGTCGGGCGACACGGCAATCTCATCGGTAGTGCCATTGAGGAGAGCGACAAACCATTTCTTGCCGCTTTTTCGCGCTATGGCAACGTGGTGTTCCGGAAAACCGGAAAGCAGCTTTGTGTCATCCCATACAGCCGGCACTGATTCCAGAAACTTGCAGATATGTTTCGGTTGAGCCAGATAGCTCTCGGGAGTATCGGCAAGATGCTGAAGTCCGGATTCAAAAGCAACGGTAAGTGCAAGCTCGTGGGCGTTTGTTGTCAGATGAGGATGCTGCGAGTCAGAGAATGTACATGGAGTGTAGTCCATAGGTCCGATTACATTTCTTGTAAACGGCAGGGTGGTGTTGTGAGCGGCAGCTACAGAGGTGAGGTTCGCATTGTTGTTATACCATTCTGCTCCATAGACAGCCTCTGCCGACATGAAGTTCGGATAAGTGCGTTGCCATCCGCGCGGGATAGTGGCTCCATGAAAGTTCACCAGCAGATGATGACGGGCTGCACTTTCAAGAAGATCTATGCAGTAGTCCATCACTTCCGGACCGTCACCGCTGAAAAAGTCAATCTTTACTCCTGCCACACCTTTGGACTCCAGCCATGCAAATTCCTTCTCCCTGTCTTCCGGCTTGTTTAACCTGAACAACGGGCCTGCCGCTTGGTCTGTCCATGCAGTTGAAGAATTATACCACACAAGCACCTTTATGTTCTTGGCATCGGCATATTTAATCGCATCGTCGATATTACCTCCGTTGCCCATGACGTCCCATTCCCAGTCTATCAATATATATGGCAGTTTTAATTCTGCCGCCATGTCTATGTATTTTATTACGGTAGGATAATCTTTTGAACCATGATTGTAGCCCCAATATATCCATGAAACTACACCGGGCTTTATCCAGTCTGTATCCTCGTATGATGTCGGGTCGCTTACATCGGTGACTAATGTTGACTCTACTATGTTGTCGAGTTCACCAATCACTGCTACACGCCACGGAGAAATCCATTCTCCGCCACTGCATGAGACTGCTCCTGCCGGAGCTACACGGTAATTCCCTTCCGGTATGTTGTCCGTCCGCAAGGATGAAGCCGATTGTCCACGATTCACATTGGCTTCCGAAACCAAAGACCATACTCCGCCATTGGTGTGGAAAAGCGCAGGGAATCCGTATTGCGGTTTTGTATCTTTTCCTGTGGTGGTTTGCTTGTAGATGCCCTCGTAGTCATTGCTAAATTCCTGTAACCATCTTTCTGTTCCTTCGCTGATTCTATAAGTGGTCAGTTCATCAGTCACAGAAAACCTCTCGTCATGTTTAAGCTCGTATCTGAATGCCACACCGTCGTCATAAATGCGCACAACCAATATCTTGTCAGCACTGTCCGAACAGTCAAGACGGTATTCCGTGCCGTGATTGCTGCAATGCAGACGTTTGCCGGTTTTCATGTCATAGTGGTGAGTCACCGGTGTCGTTGATACAATAGACTTAATCTGCCACGGTTTGGCATCGGCAAAGTCGGTCACGATTCCGATTATGGGGAGTTCCATTACTTGCTTGCCGTCAGCCTTGAATGTCATTATTGATGCTTTCTCGTTATTGTCCGACACTTCCACTGTAATCTTTGAAGCTGAATCAGTCAGTGTGAAAGTTTCGGCCCATGCGGGACAGCATGTAGTCAACAGCGCAAGAGCTGTTGATAAAAAGGCTTTTTTCATAAAATAGTTTTTAGTTATTAAATAAGTTATTAGTTGTTGTCCATAAATCTTTGGGTCAGGTTTCCGAACTCCTCAATCCTTCGGTCGCGCAAGAACGGCCACCAGCGACGTACATTCTCGCAGCGTTTCATATCCACGTCAATCACGGCGACTTCCTCTTCATGGCAGGAGGCACGATACAGAAATTCTCCTTGCGGACCGGCAATGAAACTGCTTCCCCAGAACTGTATGCCGTTGGTCTGCCCCGAAGGGTCCGGCTCATATCCGGTTCTGTTGACAGCTATGACCGGAAGCCCGTTTGCCACGGCATGTCCGCGCTGCACCGTAGTCCATGCTTCGCGCTGTCGTTCCTGCTCCTCCTTCGTGTCTGTGCTCTCATAGCCTATGGCTGTGGGGTATATCAGAAGTTCGGCTCCTTGCAGGGCCATCAGTCTCGCACCTTCCGGATACCACTGGTCCCAGCACACTTGCACACCCAGACATCCCACACTTGTCCGGATAGGTTTGAAGCCTATGTCTCCGGGAGCGAAATAGAATTTCTCGTAGTATGCCGGGTCGTCCGGTATGTGCATCTTGCGATACTTTCCGGCTATGGAACCGTCTTTCTCAAACACTACGGCTGTGTTGTGATACAGTCCTGCTGCACGTCTTTCAAATAGTGAGGTGACAAGCACTATGCCGTGTCTCTTGGCAATTTCTCCGTAGAAAGCGGTGGAAGGTCCCGGTATCTGCTCTGCCAGATTGAAAAGCTCTGTGTTTTCTGTCTGACAGAAATATAGCGAATTGTGAAGTTCTTGAAGAACAACGAGCTGTGCACCTTGTTCGGCGGCTTTCTGTATGTTGTTTGCCAGTTTCGCTTTGTTGGCTTCGATGTCGGCAGAACATGTTTGTTGTATGATACCTACTTTCATTTTTTTTCTTTATTGCTTTCTTTTTGTATTCTGATTGTTCTTTTTTCGGTTCTACAAAAATACAGAGAATCTCCGTAAAACACGAATAAAAAGCAACAAATGGCATAAACTTGGTGTTTTCAAAACTAAGAAGCTGTTTTAATTTATTACGAGAAGTTATTATAGACCCTCTTTTGCTAAATTGAAATTTCCGGTAAAGTAAAAATATCAGTGCGGAGAGAAATGAAAAACAGTACAGAGAGGAGTGAAAAATAGTGCGCAGAAAACTTTAATCAGCACTGCTGTTTTTATAATCGGCAGTGCCGTTTACAAAATCGGCAGTGCCGTTTTTATAATCGGCAGTGCTGATTAAAGTTTTTAGCGCACTGTTTTCAATTTCTCTTGGCACATACAATATGTTTTCAGCGCATTGTCTGTATATAATTAGAAGCTGCTTTTTTCAAGATATTCTTCGCCGGTAATAAATAAATGTAGAGAAACCGTCTAAAAATGGCATCAAATGTTAAATCTTCATTTTGGGTGAAAATATCATTTTGTCATTTTTTTAAGCGGCATTTTAGCATGTTTAAGTTGGACGCATTCACTGACTCATTATGTATATTTAGCGGGGAGTCTGCCGAATCCGTCCGCCAATATATGCAAGTCACACATGATTGTTTTTCTGAAAAATAATGGAGAAAATTATTCGTGATACATATTTTTCCGTATTTTTGTTGCAAATTATTAGTTGTTTCATTAAGAATGTAACAAAATGAAGAGATTTTTTAATTTGAAATTTGAGGCATTTCTTTCCACTGTCCTTGCTTTGTTAGGCTTCTCGTCTTGTACCCGCAAGGTTGAGCTTGAGAAACCGAATATACAGATAAAGCCGGTAAAGGTGATACCGAAGGATGAAAATGGACAAATATAAAAAGATAGAGTTGGAAGGCGAGGAGAATGTGCGTCCTTCTTATCGGGTCCTTTATGGTCCGCCTCCAGTGTCGTTTCGTAAAGTAGAGGAAAATAAAGGCGGGGTTGTTGAATCGGCAGATACTTTACGAAAATAGACAGGCAGAGGGACTGTTTCTGCAAAAACAGACAGATGATTTTTATTTTCTCGATAATAAGCATTACCTTTGTGCAAATTTATCGTATAAGAATATATTTGTAATAGAATAAAAATGCCTAAAATTTCAATTCGTGGTACCGAAATGCCAAGTTCACCTATCCGTAAACTTGCACCTCTTGCCGATGATGCAAAGAAGAGAGGTATTCACGTTTATCATCTTAATATAGGGCAACCTGATTTGCCCACACCGCAGGTTGCCATTGATGCCATACGCAACATAGACCGTAAGATTCTGGAATACAGCCCGAGTCAGGGATATAGAAGCTATCGCGAAAAGCTGGTGGGGTATTATAAGAAGTACGATATAAACCTTACGGCTGACGACATTATCATCACGAGTGGCGGTTCTGAGGCTGTGCTGTTCGCCTTCCTTTCTTGTCTGAATCCGGGAGACGAAATCATTGTCCCTGAACCTGCATATGCCAATTATATGGCATTTGCCATATCTGCGGGGGCTGTGATACGCACCATTGCCACTACCATTGACGAAGGATTCAGTCTTCCGAAAGTGGAAAAGTTCGAGGAGTTGATAAATGAACGTACTCGCGCCATACTTATATGCAATCCGAATAATCCGACGGGCTATCTCTATACACGTCGCGAAATGAACCAGATTCGCGACCTTGTGCAGAAGTATGACCTTTATCTTTTCTCGGACGAAGTGTATCGTGAGTTTATCTATACCGGCTCGCCGTATATCTCGGCATGTCATCTTGAAGGTATAGAACAGAATGTGGTGCTGATTGACTCTGTCTCGAAGCGTTACTCGGAGTGCGGCATACGCATCGGTGCTCTTATCACCAAGAACGCGGAAGTGCGTCAGGCGGTGATGAAGTTCTGTCAGGCGCGTCTCAGTCCTCCCCTCATCGGGCAGATAGCGGCGGAAGCCTCGCTTGATGCACCTGAAGAATATGTGCGTGACACGTATGATGAATATGTGGAGCGCAGGAAATGCCTTATCGACGGACTGAATCGCATTCCGGGAGTTTACTCTCCGATACCGATGGGTGCCTTCTATACTGTGGCAAAACTTCCGGTCGATGACTGTGAGAAGTTCTGCGCATGGTGTCTCAAGGACTTCAACTACGAAGGGGAGACGGTGATGATGGCTCCGGCTTCCGGTTTTTATACAACTCCCGGTGCCGGACGCAATGAGGTCAGAATCGCATACGTGCTGAAGAAGGAAGACCTTCTCCGCGCACTCTTTATTTTGAGAAAGGCGCTTGAGGCTTATCCCGGAAGGACTGAAGATTAGAAAATCCGTCTTTTGAATAAAGTTTTTGAGTTCTTGTGGCAGAGAACTCAAGAACTTTTTGTTTATATACAAACCATGTCTTTAATTTTGATTGGTTGCGTGGAGGTTCTGTTTCTGTGCAGAGCCATGATATTATAACCATCCAAGAACCCCATATTGTTTGAAATGTCTTTTGAATTATTCATAGCACACCGTCTGTATTCCGACAGGGAAGGGAAGAAGCGCATATCCCGTCCTGCCATACGCATCGCCATGCTTGGAATAGTTGTAGGACTTGCCGTGATGATTGTCAGCCTGTGTGTGGTACTCGGCTTCAAGCGCGACATCAGTTCCAAGGTGATAGGGTTTGGCTCACACATACAGGTGCTCAGTCTTACTTTTGACCAGCAGCGTGAGATGATGCCTGTGCTGACCACCGACAGTCTCGAACAAGTTATATGCCGGACGGATGGGGTTCGGCATGTCCAGCGTTTTGTCCTGAAACTCGGAATGTTGAAGACGGATGAAGATTTTCGCGGCTTGACTTTTAAAGGAGTGGGTGAAGATTATGACATGTCTTTTTTCCGTGAAAACCTGATTGACGGAAAGATTCCGGCATTTGGCTCTGCCGAATCGTCCGACAGTATTCTCATATCCAAGATTGTTGCATCGGATTTGGGGATAAAGGTGGGCGACAGAATCTTTTCCTATTTCATAGGAAACGGTTCCGCGCGTGCAAGAAAGTTGACCGTGGCGGGCATTTTCCAAACCAATCTCTCTGAGTACGACCGTAATTTTGTGTTCACCGATATATACACTATGAGGCGGTTGAACCGTTGGGACTCTGAGATGTCTTCCGGGTTTGAGGTGGAGATAGATGATTTCAGCCGGCTTGATGTGGTGACGCATGAGCTTGTCGGGAAAATCAATCACAGATTGGACAAGAACGGTGCCACATACGGAGCTTTCAGCATCAAGGAGATTGCGCCCCATACCTTCTCTTGGCTCGACGTGCTCGACATGAATGTGCTGATGATTCTTGTTCTGATGATATGCGTGTCGGCTTTCACAGTCATTTCCGGACTGCTCATTGTGATGCTTGAACGCATCAATATGATAGGAATGCTGAAGGCTCTTGGAGCAACCAACTTGTCTGTCAGGAAAATATTCATGTATTTCTCAGTGATGCTTGTTGGCAAAGGAGTTGTGATAGGCAACATTGTCGGACTTTCCTTGTGCCTTGTGCAGAAACTTTTCAATGTCGTGAAACTCGACGCTTCCGTCTATTATATAGATTCGGTGCCTATCGAGTTTAATGTCTGGCTGATTCTGGCGGTGAATGCACTGACACTCTGCATTTCCGCGATGGTCATATTCTGCTCTTCCTTCTTTGTCAGTATAAGTAAGCCGGCAAAATCCATACGTTTCGATTAGCTCTTTTGGAGTGTTCGATGTGGTAGAGTTCTGCTTTATATGACTTGCCTGCATTGCATGAATGAGCCGAGGCGGAAGCATGAATGAACCGAGGCTAAAGCATGGATGAGCCGGGTTGGAAGCATGGATGAGCCGGATTGGAAGCATGAATGAGCCGAGGAGGAAGCATGAATGAACCGAGACGGAAGCATGGATGAGCCGAGGAGGATAAATAAACAAAAGAAACGGAACCTGCTCTTTGCATAAGCAGCAGGTTCCGTTTTTTTCGTTTTGTCCGTTACGGCAATATCACTGCCGCGATTCAGACGGATTCGGGGATTATCTCAGTTGTATGGACACCGGTTTGAGCAGCGGAGAAGTGAATGTCACTTTTATAGGCCCGTTGCCCGGCTTGTCGTGGCGAATATAAGCCAGCAACTGTCCGCGGTAAGCGCGCTGATGATTGTCGTTATAGTTGCTCATGTCCGCATCGTTGCTGCCTTCAAGCCCCAGCAGCTCTGCCGGACCTTCTATTCTGCAGGTGATGTCGTTGTCTCCAAGCTTTACGATATTGCCGTTTTCGTCAAGTATATTGATAACCACGTGTGATATTTCCGTGTCGTTATCGCCAATCTTCTTCGCGCTCAGACTGTAAGGGCGGCCGGATGTTCTGATGGCATAATCGGCAATGACATTACCGTCCTTGTCGAGTGCCTCCACTTTCAGTTCACCGGCGGAAAAAGGAATGTCCCAATGAATAATTCCTGTTGACTCATCATACTCTTTGGTCTCGCCAACAATGTTACCATTCAAAAGCAGTCGTGCTTTTGCTCCGTTGGTGTAGCATACAACCCTTATGTTCTGACCTGCTTCATAGTTCCAGTCATCCCATGCGTCCATAGACAGGTGTTTGCGCTTAGGATAAGTTCCGATATATACCATCGGCTTTTCGCTCCAGAGTGAGGCGCGGAAGTAACCGCGAGGTTTTGTGAAGCTTCCGAAATCGAGAAGGCCCGTGCCCAGTCCGCGGGAAGGCCAAGCTTTGGCTTCGCCGAGATAGTCCGTTCCTGTCCAGATGAACTGCCCGAAAATGAAGTCATGGTCTGTCACCGCTTTCCATGCGCCGTAGTGTGCACCGTTCTCACTGCCGTAGATGATACGGTCGGGGTACGTTTTGTGGTCTTGGTCATAGCGGTCTTCCGTATAATTGTAGCCGACTACATCCACCGACTTCGGGTATAGTGTCTCGTTTGACATCACCACTCCGGCAAGTGCGCCGGTCGTAGGACGTGTGGTGTCTATGGACTTGACCACTTTAGACAGCCGTTGGGCGATAAATCCGATGCGCTCGGCATTCGGCGCATCCGGCTTATATCCGCCATACATAGGCTGATTGATTTTCGCGCCGTTGAGAATCGGATGAGAATACGGGTCATTCGGATAGTCCACTTCGTTGCCTATGCTCCACAGGAATATGGATGGATGGTTGCGGTCTCGCCGTACCATGTCTGCCACATCCTGCTCAATCCATTCCTCGAAGAAGTCAAATGTTCCGTCATATCCGGCAATGCCCTGATTCCAGCCGTTTATTCATTTGCGCTTTGGGAACTCCCATTCGTCGGAAGCCTCGTCCATGACCAGCAGACCGAGACGGTCGCAGAGGTCGTAGAGAACAGGGGCTTGTGGGTTGTGGCTCATGCGGATGGCATTGACTCCAATCTCTTTGAGATTCTGAAGCCTGCGTTTCCACACTGCTTCCGGAACGGCTGCACCGAGAACACCTGCATCGTGGTGAAGACATACACCCTTGACCTTCATCCATTTGCCGTTGAGGGCAAAACCTTTGTCGGGCGAGAACTCAAGTGTACGGAAGCCTACCGGAACTGTAGTGCCGTCAATGACCTCGTTGTTGTCCTTCAGGGTTACTTTCATGGAATAGAGGTACGGATTCTCCAAGCCCCACCGGTGAGGTTTGGATATGTTCAGTGTGACGCTGTTCTTCTCTGATACCGACTTGATGCTTTTCTCTGCCACAATCTTATGGTCTGCATCGAGCAGTGCCACATGAAGCGTCTTGTTCTTTCCGGGATTCTCCACTGCCACATCGACATCCATTACGGCACGTCGGCTGTCGAGTTTCTTGACATTGTATCCGACACCCCATTGGGCGATATGGCTGTCGCCTGCCGACACCATCCATACATCGCGGTAGATGCCGGAACCGGTGTACCAACGCGAGTCGGCATACTTGCTGTGGTCAACCTTTACCGACAGCACATTCTCTCCGTCTGTGAGATATGGAGTCATGTCGTACATGAACGACACATATCCGTTAGGACGTTTGCCGAGCAGATGACCGTTAAGATAGACTTCGCTTCGGTTATAGACACCCTCAAAGTATATATAATGCTTGGAGCAAGTGTCGCTCACAGTGAATGTCTTTCTGTACCAGCCTATTCCGCCCGGAAGATATGCCGTGCAGCTTGCCAGTGTCGGGGAATACAGCCCTTCGACAGACCAGTCGTGAGGCAGATTGAGTATGCGCCAGCTCTTGTCGTTATATTCGGGAGCTATTGCCGTGCTGTCACCTCTGAGACTGAACTTCCAGCCGTCATTGAATTTTGAGGCATTTCCAAAAGAAACCTGAGCAGCCATGTCGGTTGCAGTGAGCGACATGGTTAATAGACTCAGGGCTAAAATTTTGTTTTTACCCATTTTTAGAAGTTGAAGTAGTTCTTTGCGTTGTAGTAGGATATGTCTTCAATCATCTGGTTGACACGTTCCATTTCGCTTACCGGTATCTCGCCGTTCTCCACGTCGCGCCCTACAAGGTTACACAGAACCCTGCGGAAATACTCATGGCGCGGGTATGAGAGGAAGGAACGGGAGTCTGTGAGCATTCCGACGAAACGGCTCAACAGTCCCAGCAGAGAAAGAGCGTTCATCTGTTTTTCCATGCCGTCTTTCTGGTCGAGGAACCACCAGCCGGAGCCCCACTGGATTTTGCCCGGACATGTTCCGTCTTGGAAGTTGCCGAGCATCGTTGCCACCACCTCGTTGTCTGCCGGATTCAGGTTGTAGATGATGGTCTTGGTGAGCTTCTCTTCCGAGGCGAGACGGTTGAGGAATTTCGACATGGCTTTTGCCGTGTTGAACTGTCCGATGGAGTCGAATCCCGTGTCCGGACCGAGCAGACGGAACATGCGGCTGTTGTTGTCGCGTATGGCACCGTAGTGGAACTGCTGCGCCCATCCGGAAGCATGGTCCATTTCTGCAAATTTGACCAGCATGGCACTCTTGAATTTCAGGACTTCTTCATGGCTGAGTTCCGTTCCGCCATATACCTTGTTGAATATAGCTTCTATTTCCGCTTCCGTGTAGTCTTCTGCATAGAACTCTTCGATGCCGTGGTCGGAAAGTCGGCATCCGTTTTCGGCAAAGAAGTCGTGACGTTTCTGGAGTGCGTCTATCACGTTTTGGAACTTGCAGATGTTCACTCCGCTCACCTCGGCAAGCTTTTCGATGTAGGCTCTGAAGTTCTGTGCATTCTCCACAGCCATTGCCTTGTCCGGTCGCCATGCAGGAATCATCTTTATCTCAAATCCGCTTTCGCGGGTCATCTTGTGCCATTCGAGCGAGTCTATAGGGTCATCGGTGGTACATACTGTCTCCACATGGTAGCGGCGCATCATTCCCCTTGCCGAATATTCCGGTTGCTTGAGCTTCTCGTTGCATTCCTCGTAAATTTCACGTGCGGTCTTTGGGTTAAGCACTTTGTCAATGCCGAAAGCGGCCTTCAGTTCCAGATGAGTCCATCCGTACAATGGGTTTCTGAATGTATAAGGTACAGTCTCAGCCCATTTCTCAAACTTTTCCCAGTCTGTAGTGTCTGTGCCTGTGCAGTATTTTTCAGCCACACCGTTGCTTCTCATTGCGCGCCATTTATAGTGGTCGCCTCCGAGCCATATTTCGGTCAGTGAACGAAATTTGTGGTCTTCTGCTACCATTTGAGGTATGAGATGGCAGTGATAGTCTATGATTGGCATTTTTGCCGCATGTTCATGATATAACTTCTGTGCAGTTTCTGTTTGCAGGAGGAAGTTTTCATCCATAAAGTTTTTCATGTCTGATTATTTTTTAGAAGTTTGTTATTGAGTTGTTTTGTTTTGGACAAAGTTAATGAAAAAATATTGTATTCATTGACATTTGGTGTGAATTTGAAAAACTGTTTTGTTTTATATGTTTTAGGCAATTGGTGCAACTTGTATTTTTGCTCTCATAATAAAATTTTTTAATTACATATTTTAACTAATCTGTATTTCTGATAAAATGTCGGTAAATTGGGGCGTGTAAAATCAATCTGGCTGAATTTTGATGGTTTTGCTGTCTTTTTGATTTTGCCAAATGTTAAAATTCCAAGCCCTCTGGCACGCGTCAAAATGAAGCGTGCCGAACTTTTATCGGAAATCGGGGATTCTACGCACGTTTTCCGAGAGTCTCGCCAATTGTAAAATAGTGTTTCGATTTTGGACTTTCTGTTCACATTTGTTATATTTTGACAAAGTCTTTCTGAATTTTCAGCGCGGTGTTTTTAAATTTTCACCGCGGTGAAAATTTTAGCACACCGCGGTGTAATTTTTTTCACACCGCGGTGAAGTTTTAAAATCACCGCG
>JAJPZU010000173.1 GCA_021204165.1 Prevotellaceae bacterium | reverse complement strand
TACCTATCGCTGAAAAGACTATGATGTGGGTGCATAGCACTAACAGCGAGCAAAGTAACTTGGCTCCTCCCCTAAGTTAGGGGAGGTGGCGCGGTAGCGACGGAGGAGTCTGTCGAATACGTCTGCCAATATACACAAGCCGCACATGAGGAGTCTGTAAACACACCCGCTAAATATACACGAGGAGTCTATCGAATAGCCCCCGCTAACTATCTATCAAAAACCATCACCTAAAACACAGAAGAAGTCTGTGACAAACACACTAAAATGCCACTCCTAAGAATCCGAAGTTCAAGCAGAAACAATTAACCATACTTCGTAATAAATTTAGCACAGCTTCTTAGGCAGTTCAATCCTAAAAGTCGTTCCAACACCTATTTCAGATGTCTTGACATATATCTTTCCGTGATGGTATTCCTCAACAACCCTTTTTGCCAGTGAAAGCCCCAATCCCCAACCTCTCTTCTTGGTCGTAAACCCGGGTTTGAAAACAGACCTGAAATGTGCTCTTGGCATTCCCTTCCCGGTATCTGTTACATCAACAAACACCAGTTTGTCGTTCTCAGAAAGGTGGACACCAATGACACCGGAACCCTCCATCGCATCTACCGCATTCTTACACAGATTCTCTATGACCCACTCAAAAAGCGGAGCTATGAGGGATATGATTACAGGAACATCGGGCAGACTGACTTCTATACGCACCCTGCCTGAAGTCCTGTTGTCCATATATTCCAATACCCGCGCCAGCAGAGCGCACAGGTCTTCTGGTTTAGGCTCAGGAATAGAACCAATTTTGGAAAATCTTTCAGCAATTCGTTCCAAGCGTTTTATGTCTTTCTCCATTTCCGGAACAAAGGCATCATCAGGGTATGCTTCTTTCAGTACTTCAGACCATGCCATCAAAGAAGAAATGGGAGTGCCCAACTGGTGCGCCGTCTCCTTCGACAGTCCGACCCATACCTTATTCTGTTCCGCCCGCATAGAAGCAAACAAAGCAAGAAAGACAATCAAGACAAAGACCACCACTACGGCAAGCTGGATGTAAGGATAAGAGGAGAAGCTTTTGAGCACCAAAGATTCGCCATAACAAATTTCTATATAATCGTCACCGCCGGCAGGCTCTGCTTCTATGCTCTCAGCGGCAACATCCGAAAGAATGGTGCCGGAATCTGCGGCATTTTCCGCCAAAGGAGGCTCAGGCTCTCCGTATGGAGAGTCCATATATATAATGATGGAATGTCCTCTGCTCCTCATTGACTCAGCAGCAAGTTTTATGACTTCAGTGGAGTCTTGCCCGCTGCTCACGTGCAAATCCAGATTTCGGAAGGTCTGAACTTCACCATCCGGAGCCAATACAATCACCGGAATAGTATTGTTTCCATTGATTACCTTCAAGACAAGTGTCAAATCAGTATGCTCATCCGCCATATTAAGAGACTTGACGGCTTCGGCCCATACCTCCATATTCCGGTCTTCCCCCCGCTTCAGCTCGGCGGTAAGGCTTCCGGAAATGACCAATGAACCAGCTGCAATCACAATAGCCACAATTATCAGTGGCAATCTGAGTCTCCAAATACCTCCATTCAGTTTCATAAGATATTCTTTCGGGTAGAAATATATTCAATATATTGGCATAAACTCAACATAGATGATAAATATATGTCTTAGCGTTGTAGATAAAAGAAAATAAAAGTCTGTATGACATGGCAAAAATAACAATAAAATCCGACAAGCTCACATCTTTGAATCGGATATTACCCATGATGAATGATTTTGACCGTCTGCTTGTGGTCACTGCCATGAAGAAACATACCGTATGCACAAACTCAGGAAAGGTTTATGAGTTCAATATTTGGGCATGAAGATAAAATTCGTATCTTTGTATTTATGAAACAGCAGAGCAACGCGCCAAAAGACATGGCGACATCCTCTGCTTGTCAGCTGAATTGTTACGATTTTAACCCACAAGGCATCATGGCAAAAAATATTTCTATCTCTGAACATCACAGAATTACGGACATAAGACTGCAATGGGAAGAACTTGACCGCATGTCTGAAAAAAACACAGGCGAAGGAGGTAATAGCCTTCCTTACGTCTGCTACTCTTTCTACCAGACTTATCAATGGAACGTATTCTTATATGAATATATAAGGAGAAGCGTCAGGACAAGGCTCACAAGCAAGTTCTGCTATATTCTGATGATGTCTGACAATCGTCCTTTTGCCATATTGCCCATGATTATTACGCGCAGTTCAGGAAAAGCAAGAATACCCTCATGCAGGATTGCCGGCATCCTCAATATGGCATGTCCATATACGGTCGATGGCCACGAAGAGGAATTGGAGAAACTGGCACAATATATCAAGGAACACCATGCAGACAAGCATCTCAGCTTTGCGGACGTCCCCCGGAAAAGTCCTTTTGCCGGAATAATGGAATCACTTGGTGGAAATTTCACAGAAAGGGGCAGCTATCATGTACCATTGGCGCAATTCGAGACTTTCGACGACTATATCGGCTCACTATCGAAAAACATTTATAAGAATATACGCAAATCATACAATCATCTGACCACAGACGGCAAACTCATGCGTCTGCAAGTATATACCAAAGACAACCTGCCGGAAGACAGCTATATGCGACAGCTGTGGAACATATACTTCATAAGAAGACTGATGTGGCACCACAAGAATATAAACACGAAGAACAAGATTTTCGCATATATGAAGGCTTGGGCCGAAGTGAAAGGCGGATGCTGCACAGAAAGTCTTCGCAGACTGGAAAATGCCAGACTGTATGTCTTGGAAATCGACGGACAACCGGCTGCATTCATGGTCATATACGCAGACAAGCGACATCTGCTGATGCCAAGACTTGCAATAGACACAGCGTACAGCAGATACTCCCCCGGCATTCTAATAATACTGGAATCCGTAAAACTATGGCAGAAAGAAGGCATCGCCGACTTCGACATGTGCCGCGGTGACGAGCGCTACAAGATGGATGTGGGAGGCATCAACGAGCCTCTGTGCAGAAGTGAAAGAAAAGCGCACCAATAATACGTCTGCATTGTCACGTACTATTTCGCAGCCTACAATATAAATGTTTCGGATGGTTACATAGTATAAATGGTTTCGGATGGTTACACAAAAAATCTCAGAGTTGACCCCCTGAGATTTTTTTGTTATGTAATAGCCGGCCTATTTCGGATGGTTTCGGATGTTCACACAGTTGACCTCCATACACATATCCGACAAATGCCGGTCATGACTATACGGTCGCTTTCACTGAAATTGAACACAGCTTTTTTGCTTGCTCTTGAAATTATAAAACAAAAAAGCTACAAAAAAGTCCGTTAATTTCGGACGGATACATATCAATAGTATGTTTTTAAGGTAACCACTCAGCATGTCAGCAGGACGAACAATACAGACAATCAACATTTTGCAGATTTTATTTCGTGTGCAGACCAACCAATGCTTCCGCTGAGTCATTCAACTCCAAGATAAAGGCTTTCCGCAGTCAGTTCCGGGGTGTCGGAAACATCAGCTTCTTTATGTTCCGGGGCGCCACACCATACTCCTGACACCACGGTCTGTCCCCACCGGAAAAATTCGCTGACCATTTATTATCCACTAAATCCGTGAAAAGGCTGTCCTTTTGAGCGGCAAACATCCCGCCGGACACACCCGCAATCCACT
>JAJPZU010000009.1 GCA_021204165.1 Prevotellaceae bacterium | reverse complement strand
TGTGTTCACAGACTCCTCCGTCGCTAACGCGCCACCTCCCCTAACTTAGGGGAGGTGCCTATATACCTATCGCTGAAAAGACTATGAGGCGGATGTATAGCACTGACAACCAATACGGTAACTTGGCACCTCCCCTAAGTTAGGGGAGGTGGCGCGGTAGCGACGGAGGAGTCTGTGAATACAACCACTAAATATACACATGTTCTGTACTAAGGTTATTCTCTATTATATATAATAAGGTGCATCTGCGGTTTTTTGAGGAGTCTGTGAAACAACCACTAAATATACATGTGTTCCTCATTTACATCGCCCGCTCCGAATGGCCATCAGACCTTGGCGGCTTGGAGATTTGCGCCAGTCAGACAATGTTCATGCCGGGCGAACCCATAAAAAAGGACGGGCCTGAGGAAAGTCCGTCCTTTTACACACAGGATAATATAGAAAATTCCCGACTTATCTTACAATTACCTTGGCAGTCTTCTTGCCGGCGCGAACCACATATACACCCGGTTCCTGTGTGGCATTTGCAGCCACCTTCGTACCATTGACAGTATAGACATCGAAGTCTTCCACGTCCTCCACATAGATGCAGCGGTTAATAACTTCCACCACAAGCGGATTCTCGCTCTTTGCCACAACCACATCCTCTATTCCGACATCCTCACCGCCGTTCTCGCCGGTGCTCAATGCTATCCAACCAAATTTGTCGGCAGAGTCTTTGGTATCCCTCACAGAGCTTGGAGCACTCTTATCAACAATTCTCTTCAGGCGCAAACCTGTCACATATTCCACATCATCTTCCGTCACCGTGATGTTACGCTGATTGCGCAACAGAGTTCCGGCTCCGACATTGTATGCCTGCAAGCTGCCGAAGATATAAGGGTTTTCAAGTTTAAGCGTGTCAAGACGCATGGAATCGCCCTCTGCATCATACACTTCGCGCGTAAAGGTCTCCATCTTGTATGTAGCGCCATACGCAGGATTCTCGCCAATGCCCGCGCTAATCATGACACCGTCGCCCATGTATGCCTGTCCCGGAGTGACAGCCATGTACGACATGTTCTGAGCCGCGCGTATGCTCTTGCCCTCGCCCGCTTCGTACATGATAGTCGTCTTGAATCCCGTGTTCGTCACGTCCCAAACCTTGGTCATAATCGGAGCGGTCTTCAATGTAGGCTTCAGTTCAGTGATGACAACCGGAGTGACACCTTCAGGGAACGGCTTGTTGAACACCACTTCCAATGTGTCGCCCTTCACCTTTGCAGCACCCACTTCCACATCCATATTGCCATAAGTATAGTTACCGTAAGGCATTGCCATGAAGTTTACATCCTCCACTTTAGCCATAGTCTGATCACCGGAGTGCAGCCACGGCAACATCTTATATCCGAACTTCGCCTTTGCCACACTCGTAACGAGATTGCAAGGATAAGCTGTAGCGTTATTGTTCGTCACCAGTCCCATGAACACAGCCGGATTCTCCGCGTATGTCGTCGTGAAGTCAGTGGAAATTTCGTCAAGATTTGAAATCGAGAGACGTCCGTACTGGAGCACGTCATTACCCATTGCACTTCCGAGAGTCACAGCTACCTCTCCCGAAGTACGTGTCTTGCCATCAGAGTCATAGTTCTTGATGCGATAAGTGACAAGTCCTGCCTTGCCCACCAGCGTATCAGTATAGGTCTGAAGCATCGTCTGCATCGTGTTTTTCTTGGCGATAGCCACGAAATCGGCATCCACACCTGCAATCTTACGTTCTACAAAGATAGAGTCAGTCTGTTTGCTGTTGTTATGATTCCATTTGAGAGTAGCCCTCTTGGTGGTAGCCTTAAATTCCAAGTCAAGGTCTGTAGGAGCCTTATGGTTCCAAGTCATGAAATACTCATTCGCCTCATCGTATGCGAAAGTAGAGTTGTATGCCGCATACATCTTTCCCGCTTCGGTGAGTACATCGTTCATCATCACCTCGCGTTTCTCTTCCACCGCACTATACACGGCAAGACGTTCCAGCCAACGGTTTTCCGGTTTGTCCGCACGCTTCAGCACGTCCGTCAGCCACTCACCATTCTTCTCGCTGTCGTTTCCGCTGCCCCATGCATACCATCCGGCATCAGTACTGAAACCGCTTTCGCCCGACCAGTTCGCACCGTTGTTCCATTCCGTCACCCATACAGGAAGCCCTGTGGCATTGTACAAATCCTCCAGACGGTCAATACATCCTTGCGGACTCTGTCCTCCTATATAATAATGTGTAGCCACAAAGTCCACACGTATGTTGTTTGCACGGCACCAGTTCACATACTCACTCACCCATCCTCTGTTAGGGTTACAGCAGGCAAACGTACCGATGCGCTTTCCCGAGTAAAGGAAGTCCTTTGCCACATTGACCAGCGGATAGTCTCCATGCTTCTCGCGCGGATTGTCCGGAATCTCGGTCACGTATGTATATACCTCTCCCGCTCCCGATACATTGTCCGGCTCATTCTGTCCGAGCACATGCGTACAAGTACCGTCCGCCGCATTGATATTCGTCCAGCTCTCCCACGCGTCTTTATAGCCATTGCTGTTGCTCTGTCCGGCTTCGTGGTGACGCTGCGGCACATATTCATAGTCTGTCTCCGAGTATCTTCCGGCTCCCCAGTCATAATGCCATGTGGCATTCAGTCCCGTAGCACTTCTGTCGCACGTGCCTTTCTTTGCCGGCCACTGCCAGCGGAAGATGCGGAAGAACCCGACCTTGTCTGCCAGTTCCTTGCGGAGCTGCACTGTAATGTCTTCAGAGTTGGCAATATAGCAGTGGCTGTAGCCCGTACCATCTACATTGTTCGCCATAGTCACCATATATCCTCTCTTCAGCTTGAAAGAGCGCATCTTGAAAGACGCATTGGATGTGCGACGAGTATCGCCGTTATATTGTGTGCTTTCTCCTTCGCAGTTGTCACCTTCAAACGTTGTGAGCGGATAGAAGTCTGTTCCGTCAGGGTTCTTCGTGTCGCTGTGAGGCAACACAATGGCTCCCTGTTTGTAGATACTCACACGGCAGTTCACATTGTTCTTCAGAGCCACCCCGTTGACAGTCACTTTATCCAGATACTTGGCAATCACGACAGAAGGCCTGATATTGGCAAAAATCACGGCTGCATCGGCATTGGCAATATCAATGCTTCCGGCCACGGCAAACGGGTCAGTTCCCGTTATCTGATAATCCACAGCTTCGTCGAGCGTCACAGCCGAAGCCACCTGTGTCACATTCTTGACAGGATTTACCGCGTATGCAGCAGACATTGAAGTTAAGGCGAAAGCCAACATCAGATGTCTCAGTTTGAATGGTATTTTATTCATCTTTATTTTATGTTAGTATTATAACCAGTTATTCTATAATTACACGGAAATGTATTAGTTTTTATTTATCCTGCAATTATAAGGACTTTTTTTGAAAGATTCAGCCGACAAGATTCAAAACACCAAACACTTATGTATTTTTAACTCTTCAAAGAAGACTCGACGGCGAAATATGAGAAGTTTTTCGGGGTGTGTTAGGTGTGTTGACTAAGCAATTCTGTGGGTTAAATGGGTGTTTGCGGGGGGGGTGTTCTTTGCAGGTGTGTTTTGTGGGTGTTCTTTGCAGGTGTTTTCAACAGACTCCTCCGTCGCTACGCGCCACCTCCCCTAACTTAGGGGAGGAGCCAAGTTACCGTATTGGGTGTTATC
>JAJPZU010000225.1 GCA_021204165.1 Prevotellaceae bacterium | reverse complement strand
CTCCCCTAAGTTAGGGGAGGTGGCGCGTAGCGACGGAGGAGTCTGCCGAATACATCTGCCAATATATAAGTCACACATGAGGAGTCTGTCGAATACATCCACAAATATACACAAGTCACACATTAGGAGTCTGTGAATACACCCAACAAAGTTACCGTATTGGGTGTCAGTGCTATACAACAACCTTAATGGAATATTTTCCACTTCTACAACCTCTCGCCACAATGCTTGCAATAATTGGCATCCAAGTCGGTATCTTGATTGCAGCGCGGACATTTCCCATCCTTGCCCTTCTTTTTTGTTTCATCTATCATCGTGGCGGAGACGATTCCTGTGGGAACGGCAATGATGGTATAGCCCAAAATCATGACTACGGCGGAGAGGAAACGTCCGAAAGGGGTGACCGGAGTTATATCGCCGTAGCCGACAGTCGTCAGGGTGACTATCGCCCAGTAGATGCTTGTAGGAATGTCCGTGAAATGTGAGTCCGGGATGCTTCCTTCAATCATAAACATCAGTGTGCCGATGGCAATCACAAGCACGATGACGAAGAGGAAATAGACCAAGATTTTGTTCAGGCTCCTCCTGATGGAGTACAACAGCAGATAGCCTTCGTTGATGAAGGCGAACAACTTGAACACGCGGAACACGCGTATGAGCCTGAACGAGCGCAACAACAGCATATAGCGGGCGGCAGGCAGGAAGAAAGAGAGATAAAGGGGCAAGGTTGACAACAAGTCGATGATGCCGAAGAAGCTCAACACGTAGGTGCGCGGACGCGGCGAACAATAGATGCGGAGCACATATTCTACCGTGAAGAAGAAGGTGAGCGCGTACTCCAGAACCTCAAGGGCAAGTTTATAATGTCCCGCCACGAAGGGCATACTCTCAACAAAAGCCACTACGATGCTGAGAATGATGGCAAGCATCACTGCCACATCGAAGGCTTTCCCTTCCCATGTGTCCGACTCGAATATGATTCGATACAAGTTTTCTTTGTCCGGAAAACGCTTTAGTCCTATTTTCTTCATAAACAAACCCTTTCTAAAGTCATGCCCCAAAGTTACAACAAAAAAGCGGGATGCAAAAGCCATAGGGATTTACCATGTCGAGGAAACGCCGGGAAAAAGAGAGAAAAAAGAAATTCCAAACACAAATTTTGATAAGAACGCATTTTAATATACCTTTGCCATACAATAAAAGTAACAGAATGTTTAACCTTATTTATCTGAACACGGCCTATGAACATCATTACCAGAAGTGCCATAGCAGCTTTCCTGCTATCCACAGCAGCCGATACATGTACGGTTAATGCGCAGAACGAAGACGCGGAAAAGAACGAGACTTCATATATTGTGAATCCGACGGCACTTCGCCAGAAGAACGAAGGCTGGGGTGTCTCGCTGTGCTGGTGGGCAAACATGTGCGGCAAATGGACGAACAACCGCATCACCACCATCGTCAACTGGCTCACCAGTCCGAAAGTATTGAACTACAACATCTTCCGCTACAACATCGGCGGCGGCGACGACCCGGAGAACAAGAACTGCACGCAGCATCACATGGGAGCTGAGGGCGGCAAAGGACTCAGAGCCGAAATGGAGGGATTCAAGGATTCTTCGGACGGAGAGTATGTCTGGAGCCGGGACGAGGCGCAACGTAAAATCATGCTGAAGATAAAGGAGAAACGTCCGGACGCCATCTTCGAGGCTTTCAGCAATTCCGCACCTTATTATATGACATACAGCGGTTGCTGTGCCGGAAACGTAAATGGCACGGACAACCTCAAACCGGAATATTACGAAGAGTTTGCGCATTATCTTGTGGATGTATGCAAGCACTACAAAGACGAATACGGCATAGAGTTCAGGACGCTTGAACCGTTCAACGAGCCTCAATCCTACTACTGGAGCGTCAACGGAAGTCAGGAAGGATGTCACTTCAACGCAAGTTCCCAAGTAAACTTCCTCAAGGTGTTGTCGCCCATATTGAAGGAGTCGGGCTTGAACACAATGATTTCCGCCTCAGACGAGTCCTACCTCAAAGAAGCCATCTCCTCATTTGAGCAATATCAGAAGGATGGGGTTCTCGACCTCGTGGGACAATGGAACACACATACTTACGGCGGCTCAGACAAAGAAAGAAGCAAGATAGGCTCTATGGCAAGGGATGCCGGCAAACGGCTGTGGATGAGCGAGACGGGCGACGGAGGCGAAGGCATTGCCGGGAATCTGAACATGGCGCAGCGACTCATCAATGACATCCGGTATATCATGCCGGACGCTTGGGTTGACTGGCAGTATGTGGAGGAATGGAACGACCAGTGGTGTCTTGTCAAAGCGAACTTCGGCGAACAGACGTATGAACGCACAAAGAACTTCTATGTGCGTATGCACTTCAGCCAGTACATCAAGCAGGGATATACCTACATTGCCACATCGAATCCGCAGACTCTGGCTGCTGTCAGCGAAAATGCGGACACGCTTGTGCTCGTGGCCATCAATCCGTCTTCGGAGCCTGTCGCACACGAGGCGAACCTCATCTTCTGCCGGCCCGACGGAGACATCGTATGCAAAAGGACTACTGAGAAAGAAAGCATGAACGCGACAAAGGACTACACACTGGAGAACAATGTGCTGCGCTTCACGCTGCCTAAGCTCAGTGTCGTCACCTTTGTCATCCCGGTCAAGACCGACAAGCAGGAAAGTTCAGCCATCGAGGAGGATGTGCCCTACATGATTGTTCCGCAATACAATGCACATGTCTGTCTTTCGGCAAGCAACGGGAATGTGAGTATCGAGGAATGTGCCACAGACCTGACAGATGTGTCCGGCATGTCAGCTGCCCAGACATGGTTCTTCCACAAGGACGGGGATGCCTACACTTTGCAGAACCGGAATGGAGACATACTGACCGGCGCGCTTCCGGGCTATTATCTCACGACTAAGAAGCAGCAGACAGGCGGTCAGAAGTTCATCGTCTCCCCGGTAGAGAAATATCTGGTGAAAATCACCACGGAGGACGGAGTGAAAGCGTTGGATCTGGAGAGTGAGTCGTATTCCGGCGGTACTCGCGTGGGACTGTGGGACTACGGCACATCCGTGGCAGCCGGCCACCGCAACTGGCTTCTCCTGCGTCTGCCGGACAAGAGTGTCGTTGACGGAATCGGGAATGTCAAGGTGAACGATGGGAACGGCTGTCCGTTCTCCTGTTCCTGCGACAACGGCATTCTGAATGTCTCAATGAATAAAGAGGTGTATTCTGCATCTTCTGCATTTTCTGTCCCTATGCTGACACTGTATTCCCCATCCGGCGACAAGCTGCTGGAGAAGAGTCTTTCGTCAAACAGCATCACCCTTCCACTTGCCAAAGGGCTGTATATTGTCTGCATCGAAACAGCTCAACGAATTTATAGCAACAAGATTTTGATGAAATAATCGCCACATGATAAAAAAGTGAGCATGTTTCTGATGCAAGAAACATGCTCACTTTTTATTATGCGATTGTCAATTTTGTATGTTTAGGCTCCGCCTATTTGCTTGAAAAGGGTGTCTTCGAGTAACTCCTCATGTGTTGTATGGATGATTCGTGGGTGTTTTCACAGACTCTTCATGTGTTATATGGATTATTTGTGGGTATCTTTGACAAATTCCTCATGTGTGGTTTGTATATATTAGCAGACGTATTCGACAGACTCCTCCGTCGCTACGCGCCACCTC
>JAJPZU010000265.1 GCA_021204165.1 Prevotellaceae bacterium | reverse complement strand
GTCTGAGAGTATGACAAAACATAGAAAAACATCATATAAATCACCTATGAAAAAGGTATTCCTTATCCTGTGCTTTCTGACTACAGTCATAGCATCCGCAAGAACAACATCCTATGAAATAACGGCAGAACAATACAGGCGCGATGACTTGATTACGGCAAAAGTGAAGTTCAGTCTTGCGGAGATAGTCGCTGCCGCAGGATTCAGTTCGCCTGTGGCGATGCAGGAAGCCATGCAGTATGAAAATATATTCTGGGGGAGTGACTCTATCGGAGGAGGTGAACTCACAAATGACTACACTCATACAGAAAGTAGGGGATTTTATCTCAATGCAAACGGATATGTAGCTCCACTAAAAGACCAAAAAAAAAGAAAGTTTCTTTCATATTTCTTTTGTTATTTACGGACAGACACGACCAAAGATGAATTTGTCGTTCACATAGGACAAGTGCCGGAGAAGTGCGAGGAAGGGGATGTTTTCCTCACTTCCGTCTATCTGATAAACAAGGCGGACACAGTGGAGTTCAACATCCAATTTTCCATAAAGCAAGGCATCGGTATTCCCAATCCGACGCTCAACCCAAGCAAACTTAACATCATCGGGGAGACAGAACTGCACATTGACGCATCGTCCTACTTCCCGGGAAACTTCAGTCTGAAGATAAACGACATCGCAAAGAAATTGGGAGTGGAGGACATGAGCTATCCGCAGATGGCAGACCGAATGCTGTACGCAAAGACTTACGACATTACGACCGAGAAGATAACCGATGTTCTGACAGAATATGCGAGTAAAAATAGACTGAACTTCAAGATTGACGATTTCAATGAAGAGCCAGTTTGCCCTTGCGCCGCACTCACTTCGGCATACGAAACATATACAGACTGCTTCACCATAAAAAATCTGAATTATGAGCAAGAATCGGGTTTGCTGACAGCTACAGTCATCGCCAATGAGGAGTTTACAAAAGCGGGAGACAAATTTGAGGCGCAGCTATACCTTATATATGGCAACCGTGCATTCAAGATAAATATACTTGTAAGCATTGAAAAAAAGCGAGTTGAAAAGAATAGAAGACCTTGAATGTATGGGCAAAAGCACTTTAAAGTTGGAGATGACGACCGAAAGTCGTTACAACACAGTTGATTTCGACATCAATTTAATCAAGGAGAAACTGAATTGCTACGACACGGACGCAATGAGTCTCCTTGTATTGGATGACAACGATTACGTCAACGGAGATTTCAGTATCCTTGGCTGGGGTAAATCATATCCAATAACCACCAGAGGGACTTGGTGTCACAAGGATTTCAAGAACGAGGATGATTACAGTTTTTCTATAAGCCTCTATCCGGGTCTGATTTTTGACTCGCTTTTTTCATCCTTTAAGTTAGTTCCATCAGATATTACAATAACATATCCCGGAAAAATAGAAGCAGGAGATTCTGTTGTATCTAAGACTCCGCTGCTGTTTGTATGCTGTAACAGAGTTTACGAGATAGAGCTCATAACCACATTCAAATCACATTATGCGAGCTTTGACGGCGGAGAAGAGGTCGGGAGCGAAAGCATATATGTACAACTGCCGAAGCCACAAAATTCCAATTCCTCAAGAAATGCAAATCTGTATATGAATTATTCAAAGGCTGTAGAACTGACAGGTTCCAACAGCTTACAGGCTTATGTGTATAAAAATAGGGAAGAAGCCCGGAAAAAAGGCATGATGGCAAATCAAACGTATTTTTATATGACATCGGAGGGAGATAAAATTCAAGAGGATTCAATATCTATCTACAGGAAGAATGAAAAAGAGTATTTGTACATTACTCCTTGCATTCTCTATTTCAACGAGAACGATTTCGCAAAGAACTATTTCGGACTCAATCTTTACAATTCAGTCGGCACCATCTACACCGGCTCGGTGTTCCTTGTAAATACGGAAAACAAGAAATACTATACCGTGAACTATGTGCTTGAACCTGTCGATGAGGTTCATTACATGGAGTATGTGGGAGAGGAGGAGATTCTGCTTCCGGCGGACAACGGCAGCATCAGCCACACGGAGTTCAATATCAGCAGGGCTGCGGAGGCTCTCGGCATACAGGGCGAATGGCTGCCGGCGGAGACGCAATGG
This sequence comes from Prevotellaceae bacterium, assembly GCA_021204165.1. Lineage (GTDB taxonomy): Bacteria > Bacteroidota > Bacteroidia > Bacteroidales > Bacteroidaceae > RGIG8745. Next base: position 20,767 of record JAJPZU010000265.1, on the reverse strand, counting down.
CAGGCGAACAGGAGCAACAAAGCCTCCGTACTCTATACAGGCTCGGGATACAGCGACATCCACAGCGGATTCTCCTTCGACGCGGAAGGCTGTGTGACGGAAAAGCAGGAGGAGACCGCCTTCTATGCCGGCTATGCCCATGAAGACGGGAAGCACTGCTTCCGGGCCTCCTCTGTCGTCCCTCTCGCAGACGGACAGGAATATGCGACGAGACTCGCGCTCGACTATGGCGACAAGCGGTATGTGTTCCGCATCAGGCTGGTAAACGAAAATACCTATACAGCCATCGCCGGAACTGAAGCGGAGAAGCCACGGAATGAAGGCATCGTCTATGACCTCAGCGGAAGAGCCGTAGGAAAAGGCGGCAACTCGACAGAAGGACTTGCCAAAGGCATATACATCTGCAACGGCAGAAAGTTCATCGTGAGATAACAGACTAAGAAGAATATGCCATGCTTCGTGCTTCGCGACACCTCCATGACCAACGACAGCACTGCCACCAATTTCGCGCAGATATTCAAGACCTATTCCCCCGATACCGTAACAAAAATATTGTAAGCATTATGGATAAGATGATTCAAAATACAGCATATACATCGTGGCGCAAACAAATTGAGTCGCTGATTGAGAACAGCAAACTCAAAGCTGTAATGAGTGTGAATGAAGAAATGCTTGGACTCTATTGGAAAATAGGCAAGGACATTCTCGAAAAACAAAAGACACTTGGATGGGGAGCGCAGGTTATCCATCAGCTGTCGATAGACTTGACTCGCAGGTTCCCTGACGACCGAGGATATTCGGAAAGGAATTTAAGGAATATGAAACGATTTGCTAACGTTTATCCTCAATTTCCAATTTGGCAAGTGTCACTTGCCAAATTAAAGGAACTGCCTATTAGTCTGTCAACTATAGAACAATTGAAGAGTGAAGACGGAGAGTTTTTGCAAGTACCACTTGCAAAATTGTCGTGGTATCATCATATCTCCCTATTACCTAAAGCCAAAGATGATGCGACAAGGGCATTTTACATTCTTGAAACCATGATAAATGGTTGGAGTCGGGATGTAATGTTATTACAGGTGGACAACAATTACATAAGTGCCAAAGGTAAAGCGATTTCCAATTTCGACAAAACGCTACCTTCTCCACAATCAGATTTGGCTAAATACGCTTTCAAAGATCCCTACAAGTTCAGTTTCTTAGGTACGGTAGCACTTCAAAACGAGTTGGATTTGGAACAGTCGTTAGCATCCAAGATTACAGATTTCCTTTTGGAAATGGGACGTGGCTTTGCTTTTATTGGACGCCAGTATCATGTATCAGTAGATGGGGATGATTATTATATAGACATTCTGATGTACCACCTTAAACTTCATTGTTATGTTGTGGTAGAGTTGAAAGCCGTTGAGTTTATCCCTGAGTTTGTCAGCAAATTGAATTTTTATATTTCTGCTGTTGATGAATATGTCAAGTCTCCAGAAGACAAACCAACGATAGGATTGCTTCTCTGCCGTACAAAAAGTGACAAGAAAGTTCAGTTTGCCTTGCGTGGTATTACGCAGCCTATGGGAATAGCGGAATATGAGACAGAACAATTGTTTGCAGATGTAGCCTCGTCTCTCCCGCAGATTGATGATATTGAAAACGAAATGCAGGAATAACAATGAAACTGAAATTCAAAATACAATAATATCAGACTGATGCCGTGGAGAACGTGGTACGCGTTTTCGACGGACAGCCCAACCTTGGTCTGCCGGAATATAAGATAGACCACGGCAAGGCAGGAGTCTGTCGAAAACAGTTTCTAAAAAATATCCGCATATTAATCATTGGCTATATGCAGCGTTTGCTCCTCCCTCCAGTTGACAAGATACAAAACATGGGTTGCACGAGTGAAGGCTGTATATAACCAGCGATAATAATCGGGACCAAGCATATCTTCCGTCATATATCCTTGATCGACAAAAACCTCACTCCATTGTCCGCCTTGCGCCTTATGACAGGTAACAGCATAGGCATACTTAATCTGCAAAGCGTTGAAATAAGGGTCGGACATCATCTTCTTCATGCGCTCGCGTTTAGTCGGAATATCCATATAATCTTCCATAATGCGATTGAAGAGAGCATCACTCTGCTCACGAGTGAGAGACGGTGATTCGGAGTGAAGAGTGTCAAGCAACACAGTAGCTTCAAATTCATAATTGTCGTAGTCGGGCAGACGGAACAGACAGTCGGCAAAGTGAAAACCGTACAGTTCACGGATATTCCGTACACGTTCCACAACCACCACATCGCCATTGGCAATAAATTCGATATTCGCAGCACCGTTTTCTTTTGATTCACCATCTTTACTTTCAGAGGTAATCCAAAAATAATTGTTCTTTGCCACCATCAATATGTCTCCGGAAGAAAGTTCCTCTTCACACCCGAGAATCTGATTTCTTATTCCATTATTATATACATGGGCACGTTTGTTGGAACGACATACGACCATCGTCTCATCAACACCATAATGTGCATAACACGAACTGATGGTTTCTATCAATTCATTCCCCGGCACATTCTTCACATCGGCGAAACCGCCGAAACGTATCTTCGGGAACTCAAACACATCATACTCATCTATCGCCTGACGCAGACATGTCGCATTCCACAGAATGCCGGATTCTTCGCGCTGACGCACCACATGGGTCAGGGTGTGGCAACGCACATTCAATCCATATCCGCCGATAATATCAGGCTGCAATGCAGGACTTTCCGTATCTCCGACAGGAGGCAGCTGGGCTGTATCGCCAAGGAGTACAAGACGGCATCCGGTACCGCTATAAACAAACTGCATTAAATCATCAAGCAAACGTCCGGAACCGTAAATACTTTCCGAAAGACCGTCATTGGCTATCATCGAAGCTTCATCGGATATGAACAGTGCATTCTGCAATGAATTATAATTGAGAGAGAACGCGGAATCCTTGTCAACAGTCTTCTGACGGTATATCCGCCGATGTATGGTGAATGCAGGATGTTCCGCATACAATGAAAAGACTTTTGCCGCACGTCCCGTAGGTGCCACAAGCACACACCGACGGTTAAGTTGTTCCATCGTTTTCACGAAAGCACCGACAAGAGAAGTCTTGCCCGTACCGGCATATCCGCGCAGCAGAAAAACTTCATCGGCATCGGGCGAAAGAACAAAATCGCAGAGAGAATCAATCGCTTCTTCCTGCTCCTCAGTAGGCAAAAAAACCAAAATTACGTAAAATCAGTTCTTTTAAATAGTCTTTAATCATTATTTTTAGAAAAAAACTCGGCTGTATTCGCCGCAATTCATTTTTATTCGTTATTTTTGCGACACGAATATAACAAAATAAAAAATAATAAAACATATCATGAAAAAGATTATTGTAAATATTCTTTTGGGAGTATGTGCTGTCGGTCTCGCGTATGCGTGCTTTGTCAGCATTTACAGTGACATTGCTTTCGATGAAGAGAAAGCAGCAAGAGAGAAAAAAGTAATTGCAACGCTGATGAAAATCCGCGATGCAGAGGAAAAATTTAAGATGAGCCACCACGGTGAATATTGTGGTACAATAGACTCGCTCATCGACTACATCAAGAACGACCGTGCAATCGACAAGATTGTCAAAGAAGGTGAACTTACGGATGATCAGCTCGAATCCGGACTCACAGAGGTTGAAGCTGTAAAGCAGGGACTCATCAAGCGTGACACTATATGGATTTCAGCAGCTGAGGCTCTTGGCATAGATAATCCAGATTCACTCAAATATGTACCAATAGGAAGAGAAGGCGGTGAAATACAGCTCCGTAAAAAGTCTGCCTTCAACCTGAAGTCTAACGAATGGGATTTACTTGTAGAAGTACGTGCTTCAATGGATGACTATCTTGACGGCATGGACGCAAAAAAGATAAAGAATCTCAAAGCAGGACTGAAGAAGCTCAACAAGAACAAGGCCGACTTGTTTGAGGACAATGCTGACGATACTGACGGTGACTGGTATGGTCTGCGTGTGGGAGACCTTCAGGACCCGACAAACAAATTAGCTGGTAACTGGGAATAAAACATATTGCATGCAAGTAACAGGAAACAGTAAAAATCAAAATAAAAGTTTGTCCATTCGTGTATGCACGGATGGACTTTCTTTTTGTGTCTATACACCGACAAGCAGCTCACCATACGAATATAAAACGTATAAAGTGAAAACGACCATATCGTTGGCTGCAAACTTGAAAGAAGCACTGACACATGAGCCTATACTTAAAGAGGAATACCAAAGAGTAAATATACTTATATCCACTCCACATTTTACCGTAGTACCTATCGAAGCTTTCAAGACGGAAGATGTGACTGATATTTACAATTACAATTTTCCAAAGGATAAGCCGCAAAGGACAAGCTACAACATTCTGCGACGTTCCGGGATTGCCATTGTATTTGGTATAGAAAAGAATATCTACCAACTTATCCTTGATGATTTTCCACGTGCACGCTTCTATACTTCTGCAAGTACTCTCATTGAGTTCTTTAGTGAGAAAAGTATGCTGGGAACAAACAAGAAGATGTATGCCTATCTGCACGAAAAAGAAATGACTGTGTTCTGTTTCGACAAAGGAAAATTTCTGTTTGTCAACACTTTCAACATAAACGGTATAGCTGATTGCCAATACTACATCCTGAATGTTTGGAAACAGCTTGGGTTTGACCAGTTGGATGACGCTCTTTTTATTGTCGGTGATGACAGACAAAGGAAAGTTCTTCATGAGAAGTTGCAAAACTTCATAGAGAATGTATCACAGATAGACTGCAAAGAGGATTTCAAGAACACTGTAATACAAGACTTTAGCATTGCTATACCATACGACCTGCAAACACTGTTAGTGTGTGGGTTCTAAGGCTATAAAAGAAACAGAATCACCTTTTCTCAATCAACAGAACATTTATTATCTTTATAATGACATGCGCATCATAAGCGGAAAATACAAACATAAACGTTTTGACGTGCCACATACATTTAAGGCACGTCCGACGACAGATTTTGCAAAAGAAGGGTTGTTTAACATTCTCAGCAATGTTTACATTGACTTTGATGAAGAATTAATAGCACTCGACCTTTTTGCCGGTACAGGAAGCATTGGATTGGAATTAGTGTCACGAGGATGCAGCAAAGTGGTATCTGTAGAAAAAGATTATAAGCACCATCAGTACCTGCGGAAGATAGCTCATGAACTTGGAGACAAGGCTTGGATACCTCTTCATGCAGATGTATTCAAATATATTGAACGTTGTTCCGAGAAATATGACATTATATTTGCCGACCCTCCGTATGCTTTGGAAAATCTTGGTGAGATACCACAACTTATATTTGAAGCTGATATTATAACAGATAAAGGCATCTTCATACTTGAACATGGAAAGAATTATGATTTCTCATCAATCCCACAGTTTATTGACCACCGCAATTATGGTTCTGTAAACTTTTCCTTTTTCAGAAAATAATCTACAATAATATCGTAAAGGCTAAAGACACTTCTAAAAGATTATAACAACCCATTACTAATACCAGATGCCATATCATGCTTTTATCCGAAGCTTGATATGGCATCATTCTTACAGGATTTGACTGTTATCATTCCACTAAACAACTTCTTACACAAACGATTATAGCCAAATCATATCAGTAAAAAAAGCGTCCAAACAGCCTTTATTTCAACTGTTTGGACGCTTTTATCAAATATTTATTATAAATCAGTTCTTCTCAAACGAGGCAAAAGCTTCAGTCGGATTGAACTTCTTGCGCTGTGCCTCCAACATTTCGTCTTTAGCACCCACAATAATACGTTCAAATTCGCGGAGACCTGTTCCCGCTGGAATAAGGTGGCCACAGATTACATTTTCCTTCATACCTTCCAGAGGATCGCTCTTTCCACTAATTGCAGCTTCATTGAGCACCTTAGTTGTTTCCTGGAATGAAGCAGCAGACATAAAGCTTGAAGCACCAAGAGCTGCACGAGTAATACCCTGAAGTATCTGTGTAGATGTAGCCGGAACTGCATCACGCACCTGTACAAGCTTGAGGTCACGACGCTTCAATGTCGAGTTCTCATCTCTCAACTTGCGAGCAGTCACAATCATACCCGCCTGCATAGTTTCAGAATCACCGGCATCAGTAACAACTTTCTTGCCCCATATACGGTCATTCTCTTCTGCAAACTCAAGTTTATCAACGATACCTCCTTCAAGGAAGCGTGTATCACCCGGATCGTTAATCTGGACTTTACGCATCATCTGGCGAACAATGATTTCAAAATGCTTATCATTGATAGATACACCTTGCAAGCGATATACATCCTGTACCTGATTTACAATGTATTCCTGTACAGCTGTAGGTCCCTTGATGGCAAGTATATCGGCCGGAGTAATCGCACCGTCTGAAAGAGGAGTTCCGGCACGTACATAGTCATTCTCCTGTACAAGAATCTGCTTTGACAGAGGAATAAGGTACTTGCGTATATCTCCAACCTTAGAAGTAAGTATAATCTCACGATTACCACGCTTAACTTTACCCATTGTCACCTCACCATCAATTTCAGCCACCACAGCAGGATTTGAAGGGTTACGTGCTTCGAAAAGTTCAGTTACTCGTGGAAGACCTCCGGTGATGTCACCAGCCTTGCTGACTGCACGAGGAATCTTAATAAGGATATCACCGGCAGCCAATGTCTGACCGTCCTCGACAACAATATGTCCGTTAATCGGGAGGTTGTATGTACGGAGCAAATCTCCATTCTCATTAAGAATATGACACATTGGTACAACAGCCTTGTCTTTAGACTCTGTTACAATGAAGTCACGAAGTCCGGTAGTATCGTCTTGTTCAACACGATATGTCACATTCTCCTTCACACCCTCAAATTTAACCTGACCGGCAAATTCTGTGACGATAACAGCGTTGAACGGATCCCAGTTTGCAATAACTGTATCTTTCTCAACAATATCACCATCCTTGAAGAAGAGGTTTGAACCATAAGGAACATTCACTGTCGAAAGAGCTATTCCTGTGTTTATATCAAGGATACGAAGTTCTGCAAGTCGTCCAACAACCACCATTCCTTCAGGATGTTCTTCTGTAGGACGATTGATGGTACGGAGTTCTTCAAACTCCAATTTACATCTACTCTTTGCTACAATCTGCGCATTAGCTGCGGCATTACCGGCAACACCACCGGCATGGAATGTACGAAGTGTAAGCTGAGTACCCGGCTCACCAATAGCTTGTGCAGCGATGACACCGACAGCTTCACCTTTTTGTACCATACGTGCTGTAGCAAGGTTACGTCCATAGCACTTCATGCAGACACCCTTCTTCGATTCACAGGTGAGAACAGAACGTATCTCTACACTCTCTATTCCTGCCGCTTCTATTTCAGCAGCGATGCGCTCTGTGATTTCTTCTCCAGAAGCAACAATAATCTCTCCCGTAGAAGGATTTACAATATCATGAACGGAAACACGTCCCAAAATACGCTCTGCAAGTGAAGCTACAACACGGTCACCGTCCTTAAGAGCTGTACAAATAAGTCCACGCAAAGTTCCACAATCCTCTTCATTGATGATGACATCATGAGAAACATCGACAAGACGACGTGTAAGATAACCGGCATCAGCAGTCTTCAAGGCTGTATCAGCAAGACCCTTACGAGCACCGTGAGTAGAAATAAAGTACTCCAACACAGACATTCCTTCCTTAAAGTTAGAAAGAATAGGGTTCTCAATGATGTTAGCACCATCGGCACCGGCTTTCTGAGGTTTTGCCATCAAACCACGCATACCAGCAAGCTGTGCAATCTGACCGGCAGAACCACGCGCACCAGAATCAAGCATCATGAAGACAGCATTGAATCCCTGATCCGCTTCTGTCATCTGCTTCATCAAGGTCTTCTGCAACTTTTCATTAACCTTCGTCCATGTGTCAATTACCTGACTATAACGGTCTTTATCTGTGATAAGACCAAAAGCATAATTCTGCTGAATCTGCTCCACTGCATCGTGACCATCCTGTACAATCTGTACTTTCTCTTCAGGGATAATAATATCATCAAGCACGAAAGAAAGTCCACCTTCGTATGCCTTTCGGTAGCCAAGATTCTTGATTCCATCAAGGAAATGACAAGCACGAGCCATACCCACAGTCTTTATAACCTTAGTAATGACTTTCTTCAATGCTTTTTTACCGATAACTTCATTCACAAATCCAACTTCATCAGGAATGATGCCGTTGATTATAATACGACCGACAGTTGTCTCAACAAGATGCTTATATATGTTACCTTCATCGTCCACATCATTCACAACACACTTGATAGGTGCATGAACTTCTACACGGCCTTCATTGTAAGCGATAATAGCTTCCTCTGGACCATAGAAAGTCAATCCCTCTCCCTTTGCACCCGGACGAACTTTTGAAATATAATAAAGTCCGAGCACCATGTCCTGTGACGGAACCGTGATAGATTCACCACTTGCAGGAGAAAGAATATTGTGAGATTGAAGCATGAGAAGTTGTGCCTCAAGAACAGCCTCATTAGAAAGCGGCAAATGCACAGCCATCTGGTCGCCATCAAAGTCTGCATTAAATGCAGTACAAGCAAGTGGATGCAACTGAATAGCTTTACCCTCAATCATCTTAGGCTGGAATGCCTGAATACCGAGACGGTGAAGTGTTGGTGCACGGTTAAGAAGAACAGGATGTCCTTTCATTACATACTCAAGAATATCCCAGATGATAGGATCGCGACGATCAACAATCTTCTTGGCAGACTTAACAGTCTTCACAATTCCACGCTCAATCAACTTACGAATGATAAACGGCTTATACAGTTCCGCAGCCATCAGTTTAGGAAGACCACACTCTCCCATCTGGAGTTCCGGACCTACAACAATCACAGAACGAGCAGAATAATCGACACGCTTACCAAGAAGGTTCTGACGGAAACGTCCCTGTTTACCTTTCAAAGAGTCAGACAAAGACTTGAGAGGGCGGTTCGACTCCGACTTAACGGCACTGCTCTTACGAGAATTGTCGAAAAGACTGTCAACAGCCTCCTGAAGCATACGTTTCTCATTACGGAGGATTACATCCGGTGCCTTAACCTCAATAAGACGCTTCAAACGATTGTTACGTATAATTACACGACGATACAAATCATTGAGGTCGGAAGTAGCAAAACGTCCACCATCAAGCGGTACAAGCGGACGAAGGTCCGGAGGAGTTACCGGGATATTATGCATAATCATCCACTCCGGTTTGTTCTTTCCGCGAGAAGCACGGAAAGACTCTACAACCTGAAGACGTTTCAAAGCTTCAGCTTTTCGCTGCTGAGAAGAGTCCTGATTAGCACAGTCACGAATCTCATACGATAATTTATCAAGATCCACATGCTTCAGCATATACTCTATAGCTTCCGCACCCATCATCGCGATAAACTTTCTCGGGTCTTCATCATCAAGCTGCTGGTTTCCTGCAGGCAGATTATCTATTACATCATAATATTCATCCTCAGACAGAAGTTCGTAATCCTTTATATTCTTCTCAGGATTCTCTGCAACACCTGCCTGTATGATAACATATCTCTCATAATAAACGATAGAATCAAGCTTCTTTGTTAGTAATCCGAGCAAATAACCAATTTTATTCGGAAGAGAATGGAAATACCAGATATGTGCAACAGGAACAACCAAAGCAATGTGTCCTGTACGTTCACGACGCACCTTCTTTTCTGTAACTTCTACACCACACCGGTCACAGACAATACCTTTATAACGGATACGTTTGTATTTTCCGCAGTGGCATTCATAATCTTTTGTAGGACCGAAGATACGTTCACAGAAAAGACCATCACGCTCAGGCTTGTATGTCCTGTAATTAATTGTTTCCGGTTTCAGAACCTCACCAAAAGAATTTTCCAGAATCTCTTCCGGTGAAGCAAGCCCAATGGTTATCTTGGTGAAATTTGTTTTTATCTTAGAATCTTTCTTAAAAGCCATCTTTTATTTATTTACGGTGGAAGACAATATTAATCCAAAGTTATACTCAATCCAAGTCCGCGAAGTTCGTGGAGCAATACATTGAGAGATTCAGGAATGCCCGGTGTCGGCATAGGATCACCCTTGACAATAGCTTCATAAGCTTTTGAACGTCCGACAACATCATCAGACTTAATGGTAAGTATTTCTTGAAGTACATGAGATGCACCAAATGCCTCAAGTGCCCATACCTCCATTTCTCCAAAACGCTGTCCACCAAACTGAGCCTTACCTCCAAGAGGCTGCTGAGTGATGAGAGAGTAAGGACCGATAGAACGAGCATGCATCTTATCTTCAACCATGTGGCCAAGCTTAAGCATATATGTCACACCAACTGTTGCCGGCTGGTCAAAACACAAACCGGTCTCACCATTATACAAATATGTACGTCCATAACGTGGCAAACCAGCCTTATCAGTCCATTCACAAAGGTCTTCCAGATGTGCACCATCGAAAATAGGAGTAGCAAACTTAACACCCAGTTTCTTTCCGGCTGCACCAAGGACAGTCTCAAAAATCTGACCGATATTCATTCGAGAAGGCACACCAAGCGGATTCAATACAATATCAACAGGTGTTCCGTCTTCAAGGAAAGGCATGTCTTCCTGACGCACAATCTTTGAAACAATACCCTTGTTTCCATGACGACCTGCCATCTTATCTCCCACACCAATCTTACGCTTCTTCGCAATGTAAACTTTAGCCATCTGAATAATTCCAGAAGGCAGTTCATCGCCAATAGTAAGAGCATACTTCTTACGCTTCAGTTCAGCATCAAGGAGCTTATATTGTTTCAGATAGTTGATGACAAGGTCACGAATCATATTATTAGTATATTCATCATCAGTCCATCCGCTCAACTGCACAGCTGTATAGTCGATGTTATCAAGAGCACCTGCAATAAATCTTGCACCAACAGGTATAACATCTGCTCCAATATAGTCTTTCACACCCTTAGAAAGTTTACCTTCTGTCAGAGTGAGCAACTTGTCTATCAATATCGCACGCAAGTCATTTACCTTATCTTCAAACTCTGCATCATATTTAGGCAGAATCTGCTTGTCCGCATTCTTTGAAGCACGAGTTTTTATAGCTTTGGAGAACAACTTCTTATCGATAATCACACCACTCAAAGATGGAGTTGCCTTCAAAGAAGCATCCTTAACGTCTCCCGCTTTGTCTCCAAATATGGCACGAAGCAATTTCTCCTCCGGAGAAGGATCAGACTCACCCTTAGGAGTAATCTTTCCAATAAGTATGTCTCCCGGTTCAATACGTGCACCAACACGTACAATACCGTTCTCATCAAGATCCTTAGTAGCCTCTTCACTCACATTAGGTATGTCAGAAGTAAGTTCCTCTACACCACGCTTTGTTTCACGAACCTCAAGTGAGAACTCATCAACATGAACAGAAGTGAGCAGGTCTTCACGCACAACTCGTTCATTCAAAACAATGGCATCCTCATAGTTATATCCCTTCCAAGGCATATACGCAACAAGAAGATTGCGTCCCAATGCCAATTCACCATCAGCAGTAGCATAGCCTTCAGTAAGTATATCGCCCTTCTTCACTCTCTGTCCTCTGTCACATATAGGACGAAGGTCAATCGTCATATTCTGGTTTGTACGGCGGAACTTAGGAATCTTATACTCCTTCAAAGCCGGCTCAAAACTTACAAACTCTTCGTCTTCTGTACGGTCATACAAGATACGTATAGTCGTAGCATCCACATAATCAATGACTCCATCTCCTTCTGCGGTAATCATTGTGCGTGAATTCTCACAAACCTGCTTTTCGATACCGGTACCAACAATCGGAGCTTCTGTACGAAGAAGAGGTACAGCCTGACGCATCATGTTCGATCCCATGAGTGCGCGGTGAGCATCGTCATGCTCCAAGAACGGAATCAAAGAAGCCGCAATGGAAGCAATCTGCTGAGGGGCAACGTCCATGTAGTCAACCTGTGTAGGAGGAACAACCGGATAATCCGCATCCTGACGACATTTAACCACCTTACGGATGAAATGACCGTCATCATTAAGCGGTGCATTACCTTGACCTATAATCTTCGCCTCTTCTTCCTCTGCTGTCAGATAAACGATGTGGTCGTTGTCAATATCAACAACTCCGTCATTTACTTTACGGTAAGGAGTTTCAATAAATCCAAGGTCATTAATCTTCGCATATACACAAAGTGAAGAAATAAGACCAATGTTTGGACCTTCAGGAGACTCAATAGGACAAAGACGGCCATAATGTGTATAGTGTACGTCTCGAACCTCAAATCCGGCACGTTCACGAGAAAGTCCTCCGGGACCGAGAGCTGACAAACGACGCTTGTGTGTCACCTCCGCCAATGGATTCGTCTGGTCCATAAACTGTGACAAAGCATTCGTTCCGAAGAAAGAATTAATGACAGAAGAAATTGTTTTCGCATTAATCAAATCTGTCGGAGTAAACACTTCATTGTCGCGTACATTCATACGTTCACGTATTGCACGATTCATACGTGCCAATCCAATGGCAAACTGATTTGAAAGTTGTTCGCCAACAGTACGTACACGACGATTACTCAAATGGTCTATATCATCAACGACCGCCTTTGAGTTTGCCAATTCCACAAGATACTTGATAATCTCAATAATGTCCTCCTTTGTAAGAACTCTTACATCAGAATCCGTATCAAGATTCAATTTCTTATTTATTCTATATCTGCCGACCTCCCCAAGGTCATAACGCTTTTCAGAGAAGAAAAGATTATTGATTACTTCACGAGCACTTGCGTCATCAGCAGGATCTGCATTACGCAACTGACGATATATATATATTACAGCCTCTTTTTCAGAGTTGCTCGGGTCTTTCTGAAGCGTATTGAATATGATTGAGAAGTCAGAAACATTTGCATCCTCCTGATGAACAAGGATATTATCTACCCCAGACTCAAGGATGTCCTCTATATGCTCTTCATCAAGAACCGTTTCACGATCTATAACAACCTCATTACGTTCAATAGAAACAACTTCACCAGTATCTTCATCTACAAAATCTTCATTCCATGACTTCAATACACGAGCAGCAAGCTTGCGACCAACAAGTTTCTTAAGATTCGTCTTTGTTACTTTAACTTCTTCTGCAAGGTTAAATATGCGCAAAATATCCTTATCAGTCTCAAAACCGATAGCGCGCAAAAGAGTTGTCACAGGTAACTTCTTCTTACGGTCGATGTATGCATACATTACATTGTTAATGTCTGTAGCAAATTCAATCCATGAGCCTTTAAAAGGTATGATTCGCGCAGAGAACAAAGGAGTTCCATTCGCATGTACACTTGAACCGAAAAAGACGCCCGGAGAACGATGCAACTGAGAAACGACAACACGCTCAGCACCATTTATCACAAATGTGCCATTATCAGTCATGCAAGGAATCGGGCCCAAGAAAACATCCTGAATTACAGTACCGAAATCTTCATGTTCCGGATCAGAACAATAAAGTTTCAATTTAGCTTTCAAAGGAACACTATAAGTAAGTCCACGCTCTAAACACTCTTCAATAGTATAACGTGGAGCATCAATATAGTAGTCCAAAAATTCCAGAACGAAGTTGTTTCTCGTATCTGCTATAGGGAAATTCTCAGCAAACACCTTGTAAAGACCATCATTCTTGCGCTTTTCGGGTGGAGTATCCAACTGTAAGAAATCTCTGAACGATTTGAGCTGTACCTCAAGGAAATCCGGATACGGCATAGGATTTTTTACAGAAGCAAAGTTTACTCGGTTATTGATGATTTTTGACATCTCTTTGATTTTGTAGAAAGTTAGTTTGAATATATACACAAAAAAGGTTAAGAACCCCCAACCTGAGGATTCTTAACCATTATTATCTAAGGCGATTGATTACTTAATCTCAACCTCAGCACCAGCACCTTCAAGAGCTGTCTTCAAAGCTTCAGCTGTAGCCTTGTCAACACCTTCCTTAACATTGCAAGGAGCAGCATCTACGAGATCCTTAGCTTCTTTCAAACCAAGACCACAAGACTCCTTAACAGCCTTTACAACCTGAAGTTTTGCAGCACCTGCGCTCTTAAGAACTACGTCGAAAGATGTCTTCTCTTCAACAGCAGCCTCACCTGCAGCAGGACCAGCAGCAACAGCAACAGCTGCAGCAGCAGGCTCGATTCCGTACTCTTCCTTGAGGAGAGCCTTAAGTTCACTTACTTCCTTTACTGTCAAATTAACTAATTCTTCAGCAATAGCTTTAATATCTGCCATCGTCTTCTTTAATTTTTAATGTTATTATTTTTTTATTTTTTCTTAATTATTTGGTGTCTATGAGAAAACAAGTACAATTATGCGTTCTTCTTTTCCTCAATAGCATCCAAGAGACCATGAATTGTAGTTCCGCCATCCAAAGCAGAAATAACACCCTGAACAGGTCCCTCAAGCATAGAAACAACCTCAGCAATGAGTTCGTTCTTGCTCTTGATAGAGCAAAGTGCATCCAGATTCTCAGCTCCGATATAGAAGCTTTCCTCAGCATAAGCACCTTTGAGAGCAGGCATGTCGTTGTGTCCCTTTGCAAAAGACTTGATAAGTTTTGCAGGAACATTGGCAGTGTTACAGAACATGATACCTGTATTGCCCTTCAAGCAAGGCAATATAGCAGAGTAATCACCTTCAAGTCTCTCAAGAGCCTTTACAAAGAGAGTGTTCTTTACAACCTGAAGCTTTACTTCAGATTTGAAACATTCACTTCTCAAGGCTGTGGTAGTAGCACTATCCAAAGCAGTCACATCTACACAGTAGAAATGTGCATAATTATTCAGCGTCTCAACGAGACTGTCAATAAGCAAGCTTTTATCTTCTTTCTTCATGATTCGTCTATTTTATTATTCAACAGATTTAGGGTCAATCTTGACACCTTTACTCATTGTACTAGAAAGATAAATGCTCTTGATATAAGTACCCTTTGCAGTAGCAGGCTTCAACTTAATAATGGTGTTGATAAATTCCTTTGCATTCTCTACAATCTTAGTAGCGTCAAAAGATACCTTTCCGATAGAAGCGTGAACGATACCAGTCTTATCAACCTTGAAGTCTATCTTACCCTGCTTTACTTCACGTACAGCCTTTGCGACATCCATTGTCACTGTGCCGCTCTTCGGGTTTGGCATCAATCCACGAGGACCGAGAACACGACCGAGAGCACCAATCTTACCCATACATGAAGGCATTGTAATGATGACATCAACATCAGTCCAACCACCTTTTATCTTCTCAATATACTCATCAAGACCTACATAATCTGCACCAGCTTCCTGAGCAGCAGCTGCAACATCAGAAGTACACAAACAAAGAACTCGTACTTGCTTACCAGTTCCATTTGGCAGAGAAACTACACCACGCACCATCTGATTAGCCTTACGTGGATCGACACCCAAACGGATATCAATGTCAAGTGAAGCGTCAAACTTTGTGAATGTAATCTCCTTTACCAAATTAGCTGCCTCTTCCAAAGTATAAGCTTTCCCTGCTTCAATCTTGTCTGCAACTAATTTTTGATTTTTTGTCAGTTTACTCATCTCAAATTGAAGTTTTAATTATTTACCAGGGAATTCTCCTTTAACAGTTATACCCATACTTCTTGCTGTTCCAGCAATCATAGACATGGCAGATTCAATTGTAAAACAATTCAAATCAGGCATCTTATCTTCAGCAATAGTCCTTACCTGATCCCATGTAACTTCTGCAACCTTCTTACGGTTTGGCTCTGCTGAACCACCCTTAATTTTTGCAGCCTCCAACAACTGAACAGCAGCAGGAGGAGTCTTAATAATGAAATCAAAAGACTTGTCAGAATAATAAGTGATAACAACCGGAAGAATTTTACCAGCCTTATCCTGTGTTCTGGCATTAAATTGCTTACAAAAATCCATGATATTGATTCCCTTAGAACCAAGCGCAGGTCCTACTGGAGGTGATGGATTTGCAGCGCCACCCTTAATCTGTAATTTGATTAATCCAGCAATTTCTTTAGCCATTTTGCTATATTTAATTTATTTGTATAATACGATGAATAATGAGTGTAACAGGTTCATTATTCTTTTTCAACTTGTGTAAAGCCTAATTCGAGAGGTGTTACCCTGCCGAAAATCTTAACAGACACTTTAAGCTTTTTCTTTTCGCCATTGACTTCTTCAATGATACCCTTAAAGCCGCAGAACGGACCGTCTGTTACCTTTACAGATTCGCCAACGGCATAATCCGTAACTACATAAGACTGTTCTTCTGCAACCTCTTCTGCTTCAACTCCAATGCCAAACAAACGGTTTATCTCCGCCTGACGCAATGGAGTAGGTTTTTCCATTCCACCCAGAAATCCAAGGACTCCCGGAGTGTTACGAAGCATGTGGGGAATTTCACCTATCAAAGCAGCTTCAACTAAAACATAGCCGGACAACAAGTTCCGCTCTGTAACAGTCCGCTTATTATTATGAACAGAAACAACTTTTTCTGTTGGAATTAGAACTTGAGATACATATTCACCATATCCGTGGTTTTTCATGTCAAGTTCTATATATTCCTTGACTTTAGATTCTTTACCACTGATGGCACGCAATACATACCACTTCTTTTCAACTTCTGCCATACTCACCCTCCAAAAGAATTAATTAAAGAGTGAATAAATAAGTTTCATAAACTGCTCGAAAAGTGAATCAATAGCAAAAACAACCAACGCAATGACAATGGAAGCACATAAAACTATCACTGCACTGTTGGTCAGCTCTTTATATGTCGGCCAAGTAACCTTATGAACAAGTTCATCGTAAGTTTCCTTGCAATATTCAGTTATATTTTTGAACATAATTCTTACACTTTAGCACGGGAAGAGAGGCTCGAACTCCCGACACCTGGTTTTGGAGACCAGTGCTCTGCCAACTGAGCTATTCCCGTAGGATAGTCAGTCCCCGAAAAGACGAGGATACTGACTATTTATATTTGGTTTAGTCGAAAACTTCAGTAATCTGACCAGAACCTACTGTACGCCCACCTTCACGGATAGCGAAACGAAGACCTACGTTGATTGCTACTGGGTAGATAAGTTCAACCTTAATCTCTACGTTATCGCCCGGCATAACCATTTCTACACCTTCTGGGAGAGAAATCTCACCTGTACAGTCCATTGTACGGAGGTAGAACTGAGGACGATAGTGATTCTTGAACGGAGTGTGACGACCACCTTCTTCCTTCTTCAATACGTAGATTGAAGCCTTGAATCCCTGATGCGGAGTGATTACACCCGGGTGAGTGATTACCATACCACGCTTAATCTCTTTCTTGTCAATACCACGGAGAAGGAGACCTACGTTATCACCAGCTTCACCTTCATCAAGAATCTTGCGGAACATCTCGACACCAGTAACGACTGACTTCTTGTCTTCACCAAGACCGAGGAGCTGAACTTCGTCACCAACCTTAACAACACCAGTTTCGATACGTCCAGTTGCTACTGTACCACGACCTGTGATAGAGAACACGTCCTCAACAGGCATCAAGAAAGGCTTTTCAACGTCACGAACAGGCTCCTGAATCCAATTGTCAACAGCATCCATGAGTTCCATTACCTTGTCTTCCCACTGAGCAACACCGTTAAGTGCGCCAAGAGCAGAACCACGAACAAACGGAGTATCCTCTTCGAATTCATACTGAGCAAGAAGGTCGCGCATTTCCATTTCAACGAGGTCAAGCATTTCCTCATCGTCAACCATATCGCACTTGTTCATGAATACAACCAAACGAGGAACGTTTACCTGACGAGCAAGAAGGATATGCTCACGAGTCTGAGGCATAGGACCGTCAGTAGCAGCTACAACGATGATAGCACCGTCCATCTGAGCAGCACCAGTAACCATGTTCTTTACGTAGTCTGCGTGACCCGGACAGTCAACGTGCGCATAATGACGCTTAGCTGTCTCATACTCTACATGTGATGTATTGATAGTGATACCACGCTCTTTCTCTTCTGGTGCATTGTCAATCTGGTCGAAAGACTTTACTTCAGAAAGACCTTTCTTAGCCAAAACTGTTGTGATGGCAGCAGTAAGGGTAGTCTTACCGTGGTCAACGTGACCAATTGTTCCGATGTTTACGTGCGGTTTCGTACGCTCGAATTTTTCTTTTGCCATAGCTTTATTCTTATTCTTATAGTTAATAATTTGTATATCTTGCCTGAAAGAGAGCTGTTAACGAGAGTTGAACTCGTGACCTCTTCCTTACCAAGGAAGTGCTCTGCCACTGAGCTATAACAGCATATCAGTGTATCTTACACTTTTCCTTTCTTCTTCTGTGGGTCTGTGGGCACAGATGGATTCGAACCACCGAAGGCGAAAGCCAGCAGATTTACAGTCTGCCCCATTTGGCCACTCTGGAATATGCCCTTTATTCCGAGCCTCTTGTCGGATTCGAACCAACGACCCCGAGATTACAAATCACGTGCTCTGGCCAACTGAGCTAAAGAGGCTTGATAAAGCCGTCCGCACGACAAAGCCATGCGAAACGGCTGCAAATTTAGGCATTATTTTTCATTTACAAAACTTTTCAAGCTTTTTTTTCAGATTCTGCCTTGTTTTTCTTTATATCTAGCCAATTGTTTCTCCAATGCAGCTAAACTTTCTGCTACTGCTTCTTCAAATGTGTCGCAAACTTTGTCGGCAAACAGTTCATCACCGGGCAGCAGGATTTTCACTCCCGCTTGTTTGTTCATGGCTGTTTCCGGCTTCACGACCTTTAGTGACACCTCCACCTTTATTATATCGTCACAAAACTTATCCAGCTTACTAACCTTCTTCTGGACATACTCCTGCAACTTGTCCGTTGCATCGAATTTGATTGCTTTAATGTTAATCTCCATATCAGTCTCTATTTTCAAGAACGCGGATGTGCGTCCTTATACACATTTTTCAGTTCTTCAAAGGACAAATGAGTATAAATCTCCGTGGTCTTCAGATTTGAATGTCCGAGCAGCTCTTGAAGCGTCCTCAAATCCGCTCCGTTGTTCAACATCGACGTGGCAAAAGAATGCCTCAGCACATGAGGACTCTTTTTTCTTTGCGAAGTGACAAGAGACAAGTATTTATCTACAATGCCCCATACAGTTCTGACAGCAATCCGCCCTCCCTTCACACCGAGGAAGAAGCTTCCGTTCCTTTCGTAGATAGAGTCACGGACTTCAAGATAATGCGAAATCGCATCTTTCAGTTCCCTGCCGAAAGGAATGAGACGGTGTTTGCCTCTTTTGCCGACAATCTTCAGCACCTCTTCGTCCATCAGGACATCTTTATCGCAAAGCCCCTGCAATTCCGACACTCTAAGACCTGTTGTATAAAACATCAGAATTATCAGGCGGTCTCGAACTCCCACGAATGTATTTCCAAAGTCAACCTCATCAATGAGAGTGTCCATGTCCTTTTCCTTTACAAACGCAGGAAGAGTCTTTTTGTTCTTCGGAGCGCAGATTTTAAGCATCGGATTACATCTGACTTTCCCGATTTTCACAAGATAGTGGTAGAAAGTCCTGAGTGCACTAAGGCGCAAGTTCACGGTTGTGGTCTCAAACTTTTTTGCGTCAAGCATATAGATGACCCACTCCCTTACGACCGAAGAATCAACACTTTCCCAACTCAGATTTTTGTCCAGTTCGCTAAAGAACGCTTCGAATTGCCTCAGAGCCTCACTGTATGCCGTCACCGTCATCTGTGAGCTGTTGCATTCAGACTTCAAATAAACCAAGAAAGATTCTACCAGCATATCAGTCCTCAAAAATTCATGCGACTAATTTAAGGAGTTTCTTGGAAGCAACCAAATTTTTCTGCAATAATATTCTATTATTTCTCTGGTCTGCGCTGCGGAAGATTAATCCTCTACAGTTCTGAGCTTGTTTACGTAAATGGCGTGCTGCATCTTAATACGGTTAAGCACAGATGGCTTATTGTACTGCTTGCGATTTCTTACTTCCTTAATCACGCCAGTCTTTTCAGACTTTCTCTTGAACTTTTTGAGAGCCTTCTCAATGTTCTCACCTTCTTTAACAGGTACGATAATCATTACGTTTCTTTTTTGTTGTTAATTTAATAAATCAAAATATTTTTCTCAACGGTCGGCAAAATTACTGCTATTTTATTTAATCACAAAACTTTAATCTTTTTTTTTCTAAAAATGAGAGAAAAAACATTGCCCTCCACTGTTTTTCACCCCATTTTCTTTAACTTATGTCAATCATTGATAAAGAGTTGTCTCAGATTTTTCACATTTCAACACAACTGCTTTCGATTTATATATCCCGACATCATCAGTCCCATAAAAAATTTTTGAATATGATTTTTTATGAGGACATTCGTTTTGACAATTTGCTAAAGAAATTAAGCGAACAGCTATCACATACTGCCTATAACGTCAAAAAATCTATCTTTTTGATTTTGCCAAATGTTAAAATTCCAAGCCCTCTGGCACGCGTCAAAATGAAGCGCGCCGAACTTTTATCGGAAATCGGGGATTCTACGCGCATTTTCCGAAAGCTTCCAGAATTGTGAAATAGTGTTTCGATTTTGTACGGCTTCTTAACGTTTGTTGTATTTCGGTTCGCTGTTCATGAATTTTCACCGCAGTG
>JAJPZU010000142.1 GCA_021204165.1 Prevotellaceae bacterium | reverse complement strand
TCCCCTAACTTAGGGGAGGAGCCAAGTTACCGTATTGGGTGTTAGTGCTATGATTTTTCATAGTCTTTTCAGCGATAGGTATATAGGCTCCTCCCCTAAGTTAGGGGAGGTGGCGCGTAGCGACGGAGGAGTCTGTCGAATACACCCGCAAAGCATCCATATAATACATGAGGAGTCTGTCGAAGACGTTTGCTAATATATGCAAGTCACACATGAGGAGCCCGCCGAATACACCTTATTAAATATAAAAGCACAATATTTATACACAAATCCGGAAGTATGCACACGATGCAGCAGACCTTCACGCATGGAGGTCTGCTTCCTTGTGTATATAGGTCATATAGATGTTATAATGTATTAATGCCAAGCATGTCTATTCATAGTCTCACCCCCTGTCAAAACAAGAAAACATAAATAACAAAAACACAAAGGCTACAAAAATTATGATTTCAAACTACTTTTTTTGCTTTTTTATTTGGAGTAAGAAAAAATATGTGTACATTTGCCGACAATTAAAATGTCCGCCTCTTGCGCAGAGGTGGACATTTCTGTTTTATGCAGTCTCCATTTTTCTTGCCGTGGTTCAGATTGTCAAAGTTCTTTTTCCGCCGTATATTTTTCGTCTTCCTGCCCGCATAGCACTCTCCCATATCCGTCTCGGCCCCCTTCGTGCCATTCTCTTTCCATACAGATCCATAGTGTTCGACCACCGCCAGACAGTAGCGATCCGTCTCCGCCTCTTCGAGCGAGCGCAGATAGATGCGCGTGGTCATTTCCGTGGTGTGCCCCATGCAGGAGCTTATCACAGACACCGGCACATGCAGACGGCATGCCTGCGAGGTCCATGTGTGGCGCGCACTGTACGACGTCAGCCCTCCGTCGATGCCGGCAATCTTGGACAGCCGGTACAGATTGCGGTTATACCACCTCAATGCCGTATCATAGTCCTTATGACACTTGCTTCCGCCCACCAGAGGAAACACCATTTCGCTCCCCCTGCAATGGTAGCGGCGAATAATCTCCGTCATCTGCCCGCATATCTTCACCGTTATCTGCTGCCCCGTCTTGCTGCGCGAATAGCGTATTCTGCCTCCGTTCATGTCGGACATGCGCAGATGCGCCACATCCACAAACGACATGCCGTTGGCAAGGAACGAGAAGAAGAAGATGTCGCGTGCCATGGCAAGCCCCGAACTGCCGGACAGGTCAAGCGACAGCAGCCGTTTCAGCCCGCTCTCGTCCAAGGCCCGCTTGCGGGTTCTGTCAACTCCCGTATATACCTCCGCAAACGGTTTCTTGTCCACACACAGCCCTTCCGCCACCGCTTTATTATATGCAGCACGCAAAGGGCGCATATATGCGGAGCATGAATTACGGCTGACTCGCTTCACTTTTGTCAGATAATTTCCAAAACACAGCATCAGTCCACTATCTACATCTTGCAGTGGCAAATGCACTCCGAGACCGGATATGTCCATGAACTGCCGGAGAGAACGTGCCGCACAACGATAGTTCTCCGCAGTCTTCTGCCGCCCTGCCGAGACTTTCGTCGAGATTATTGCACTGATATAATCAAAATAGTCCATAGATATTTACTTTTAGAGTTTGGTTTATAACTTATCTATTGCTCCCTGTTTGTGCGGGGAGCTTGCAACGGAGGTGTCTGCGAAGACAACCGCCAAAACATTGAGCACATCCACTCAAAGACAACAGGAGAAGTCTGTAAACACACCCACCCAAACAAAGTCTGCTGAAAACAATCATATAGACATACAAGTACATCCCTTGTCAAATATCCCTGCCGACATCTAACGAATAAGCCCCACAGCTTTTTCAAGACCATGAGGTTACAGGATGAAGATACAGCAACAAGACCGGAGATTCTTCCCGGTCCGCACGTAATCAGAAAAAGACAAATGACATCATGTCATCCCCCACTTGATAACTTCTACCCTATCAGGCTTTCCGCCGCATTCAGAAAAAGGCTGTCAGTTCTTATTGACAAGCAGCAGCTTGTCGCCTACTTTCAGTTCAACCTGTCCGTTAGGGATGATGAACTCACTGCCGCGCTTCACCAGCATCACCAGTGTGCCGTGAGGAAGATTCATGTCCATAAGACGGTTGCCTCCTGCCATCATTTCCGCTGTAAGCGTCAGGTCGCGAAGCTGCGTGCCCGTCTCTTCCGGAAGCTCCACTCCGAACTCGTTCCCCTCTTTCTCCTCCGGCAAATCGAGGTGCAACCGGCGCGCCACCTGCGCAATGCTCATCCCTTGCACCACAAGCGACAGCAGGGTGATGAAAAAGACGATATTGAAAAGCTGATTGGAACCTTCGATTCCCGCCAATACCGGATAGGTGGCAAAGATGATGGGCACAGCCCCGCGAAGCCCCACCCACGACACAAACAGGCGCGCCTTGTTCGTCATGGAGCGGAACGGCAGCAGACAGGCGAACACGCTGACCGGACGCGCCACCAGCACCATGAACAGACCGATGGCTATGGAGACAAGAGCCACACCCAACAACTCGTGAGGATTGACAAGCAGTCCGAGCAGCAGGAACATCACTATCTGGAAGAGCCATGTCAGCCCGTTCATGAAAGTATTGATTTCCTTACGGTAGGTCAGACGCGAGTTGCCCACCACGAGTCCCGTCACATACACCGCCAGATAGCCGTTGCCGTGTATCTGGTCGGTTATCGTAAACGTGATGAACACCAGACTCAGCAGCATAATGGGATAGAGCGAACTGTTCGACAGGTTTATCCGGTTGATGAGCCACACCGCCGCCTTTCCGAAGGCGAAGCCTATGGTGCCTCCGAACAGGAACTGGATGAGCAGGTCGCGCGCCACAATCTCAAGATGCAGGTCGCTTCCGCTTCCGACAACTTGTATCAGCACAATCGTCAGCATATATGCCATAGGGTCGTTACTTCCGCTCTCAAGCTCAAGCATGGGCCGCAGATGATGTTTCAGGTTGATGCGGCGGGAGCGCAGAATATTGAACACCGAAGCCGAGTCTGTTGACGACATCGTGGCGGCAAGCAGCATGGAGGTGAGCAAAGACAATCTGATGTCCATGCCCGTCCACTGTGAGAGATAGAAGATGAAGCCTCCGGTCAGCAGTGTGGTGAGCAGCACTCCCACCGTAGAGAGGAGGATGCCCTGCGAGAGCACAGGACGTATGTCACGGAACTTGGTGTCCATACCGCCGGTGAACAAGATAATGCTCAGGGCAATCATGCCGACAAACTGCGTGTCCTGTGCACTGTCGAACCGGATTCCGAGTCCGTCACTTCCGAACAGCATTCCGACAAGCAGAAAGAGCAACAAGGTAGGTATTCCGAAACGGTATCCAGTCTTGCTGATTATAATACTAAGGAATATCAAAATTGAGCCGCCAAGAAGGATATTTTCAGCAATAAAATTCATAATGTTAAGAGTTGGTTGATATATTGTACAAAGTTAAACCAATCGGATGAATAAAACTTCTGTCCGAAACAAACTTAACAACCTTTAAGCAATAAGGTTCATATTCTTGATGGAGGGGTACTCGACAGACTACTCGTGTGTGATTTGCATGTATTTGGGGAGGTATTCGCGGACTACTCATGTGGGACTTGCATGTATTTGCGGATGTATTCGACAGGCTCCTAATATTTGTGTGGATGATTTCGAGAGATTCCTCATGTATATTTAGTAGGGTGTATTCACAGACTCCTCCGTCGCTACGCGCCACCTCCCCTAACTTAGGGGAGGA
>JAJPZU010000181.1 GCA_021204165.1 Prevotellaceae bacterium | reverse complement strand
AGACCTCGTTTCTGAACCCATAAAGACAAGTACGGTTCTAGCTTTTATAGAGGAAGGTTACATACAAAAGGTTGATTTACTATATAATATAAGGTGTAGTTTGAATTTTTGCTTGATTATAAAACTTTGAGGTGTATATTTTTTTGTGCTGTTTATTTATGTTAACTTTGCCGTGGTTAAAAATGAAAGATACAAGTCTTGTAAAAAAGGATAAAAATGAAGATACATTTCAGCATAGAATATCGGACAAAGTGGGGTGAAGACCTGCGTGTGATATTAAAGATAAAGCAGGGTGCCTCTGTCTTGAAAGAGCGGGAGTGTCCGCTTGAGACTTTTGACGGGCAACGTTGGGAGGGTGAAGTCACCTTCGACGGGACATCCGCTGAGTTGGCGGAATATCGGTATGCCCTGTATTCGGACGGACGTCTGGTTTGGACAGAATGGGAAGTCGCTCCCCATGTGATAAAATTCACAAGGGACGATGTTTCTTATCTTGTCGATGATATTTGGCGGCCTATTCCGTCCGAGTTGCCGTTGTTCAGTTCCGCATATACTGAATGTATTGCACATCATGATTCAAATGTGGAGCAGCCTCTGTTCGGACAGACTTTGCAGTTCAGGGTGGTAGAACCGCGTTTGCGCAAAGGTGAGCACCTTGCCATTATCGGCAGTCCCGCACAGCTGGGAGGGTGGGCTGCTCCGATGCGCATGTCTCTTGTCTCTCTTCAGGAGTGGGCTTTCAGCATTGATGCTTCGCTCATTTACCGTCCGATAGAATATAAGTATGTCATTGTGGATGAGGACAACCGCATTTTGCAGTGGGAGGAAGGCATGAACCGTAAAGTCCATAGCCTGAAGCTTACTGCCAACCAAGTATGGGTGAAATCCGATTCGATGCCGAAGTTCAAGATTTCCAACTGGAAATGCGCCGGAGTGGTAGTGCCGGTGTTCTCCCTGCGCACGGAGAAAAGTTATGGTGTCGGCGATTTTGGCGATATGAAAGCATTGATTCGTTGGGCGGCCAAGACAGGTATGCATGCCGTGCAGATTCTGCCAATCAACGATACTATCAAAACCGGCACGAAGGCCGACTCTTATCCTTACAATGCCATAAGCATATATGCCCTTCATCCTATATACTGTAATATTGAGGCACTTGGCCGATTGAAGGACAGACTCAAGATGGAGGTGTTCATGATAAAGCAGCAGGAACTGAACCGTCTTGTCTCTGTGGATTATGAGGCTGTATGTGCCCTGAAAATGGAATATCTCCGTTTGATATATGCTCAGGATGGGGAGGCCGTGCTTCAGTCCGAAGGGTTCAAGGAGTTCTTCTCCTCCAACTCCGACTGGCTTGTTCCTTATGCCGCATTCTGTTGTCTTCGCGATAAGAACGGTACTGCCACTTTCTCTCTCTGGAAAGAATATTCAGTCTATGACCGTAAGGAGATAGAGCGGCTGTGCAGCCGGGGAAGTGCCGCATATACCGATATAGCATTGTATTATTATATTCAGTATCAGCTTCATCTGCAAATGCTCGATGTGAGGAATACAGCTCATGAGCATGGAGTAATCATAAAGGGAGATATTCCTATCGGAATCAGTCGCGACAGTGTGGAAGCTTGGACAGAACCTTATTACTTCAATCTTGACAGCCAGGCGGGTGCTCCGCCAGACGACTTCTCCGTCAACGGTCAGAACTGGGGCTTCCCGACTTATAACTGGGATGCCCTTGAAGCCGACGGATGCCGTTGGTGGCTGCGCCGTTTCAGAAAGATGGCGGATTATTTTGATGTTTTCCGTATTGACCATGTACTCGGATTCTTCCGTATATGGGAAATACCGATGCACTCCGTTCACGGTCTGCTCGGACAGTTCTCTCCTTCAATTCCTTTGAGCATAAACGAGATAGAGGACTATGGACTTCCTTTCAAGCGTCGTTTCATGACAACTCCTTATATTACGGACGAAACTCTTGGGCATATCTTCGGATATAAGGCGGATATAGTCAGGCTGCTCTATCTTGACAAGCTCAGTGACGGATTCTACAGATTGAAACCTGAGTTCGACACGCAGCGCAAAATAGAGGCCGCCTTCAGCAAGAAGACTGACAAGGACAGTTGTGATATGCGCGACGGGCTTTATTCTCTTGTCAGTGAGGTGCTGTTTGTGGCGGACCGACACTTCTCGACAATGTATCATCCGCGCATTTCTGCACAACATGGGTTTGCCTACCGTGCATTGTCTGATTGCGAGAAACAGGCATTCAATAATCTTTACAACGATTATTATTACCGTCGTCATAATCAGTTCTGGTATGAAGAGGCCATGAAGAAACTTCCGCTGCTGACTCAGGCTACTCGTATGCTTGTCTGTGCAGAAGACCTCGGAATGGTTCCTGACTGTGTGTCGTGGGTTATGGAGCAGCTGCGCATTCTGAGTCTTGAGATTCAGACCATGCCGAAGGCTTTGGGAATGGAGTTCGGCAGACTGGAACACAATCCTTATCGTTCCGTAAGCACGATTTCTACTCACGACATGCCTACTTTGCGCCAATGGTGGGAAGAGGATTATGAACGGGCGCAGCGTTTCTATAACAATGCCCTTCATAAAGACGGACAGGCCCCTCGGCAGCTTACAGGATGGCTTTGCGAGGAGATTGTGTCTCGCCATCTGTTCTGTCCGTCAATGCTTTGTCTCTTGTCCGTTCAAGATTGGCTGTCGATGGACGAGTCGTTGCGCAATCCGGATGCTTCAGCGGAGAGAATCAATATACCGGCAAATCCGAACCATTATTGGCGGTGGAGAATGCACGTACCGATAGAGCGTCTTATGGTGGCAGATGAATTGAATGAAAAGATTCACAATCATATTGTACGTTCCGGAAGAAACTGAAAAGTCAGGTGTAGAATAAGAAGATGAATAAGAAGAAAAAAGAACAAGGCAAATATAGTAAGCGTGGATTTCTTGTCGTATTCTGTATCGGCATGATTCTTGTTGCTGCTGTGCGTCATGCCTTTTCCATCGAGGTTCCCGACATAATGGCGGGTAAACATCGCGCGATGGCAATACAGGACTCATTGTCTTCTGCGCTTTCCGAGGTGAAGGGGCAGGAGTGTGCTCTTCAGAATGATGATGCCGAGAACTATGGTGCCGACGGTACGGAACTGGAAGATGATCCGGCTGACGAAACACCGGAGGTGACGGACTCCGTGCAGGTTGACTGTATTATAGATGCCGGTGTCGGCAGAAAT
Organism: Prevotellaceae bacterium; assembly: GCA_021204165.1. GTDB lineage: Bacteria > Bacteroidota > Bacteroidia > Bacteroidales > Bacteroidaceae > RGIG8745. The sequence goes on along the minus strand of JAJPZU010000181.1, from coordinate 20,066 downwards.
AAGATAATAGGGGTTTACAGCTTCGACAAATGCTTTCCTGACATCAACGATGTGCAGCTCGAAGCCGCAAGAACCAATGGCATAACTCCTGTGCATACACGCGAGGAGGCGCAGCAGCTTGTGAGAATGAACAAACTGGTGAACATCAGCAATTCTCCTTTTTATACTGTGGATGATTTAAGTCATTCCATGCCCTATCTCGTGCCGAAAGCACAACATCTGCTCAACACCATAAGTGTGAATTTTATAGACTCTCTTCGCTCTAAAGGAATGCCCCCTCACTTGCTTATGGTCACATCCGTGTTGCGTACCGGGAGCGATATAGAGCGTTTGCAGCGCGGCAATGTCAATGCGACGACAAACTCCTGCCATTGCTATGGCACAACGGTTGATATTGCATATAACAGGTTTGTGCCGGTTGTAGGACATTATAATGATGATGCAAGGAGCCTTACCCGTTGGAACTTTGAAATGAAGCTTGTGCTTTCAGAAGTGCTTGACGACCTTCGTGAGCGGGAACAGTGCTATGTGAAGTATGAGAAAAAGCAGGGGTGCTTTCATCTTACGGTAAGATGAAGTGTTTGTCTGGCGGCAGATGACAGAAAACAAAGAATCAGGAGAAAACATTTTTAGGAATAAATAACAAAAACAGAGCGCACTTTTTTCTCCATAAGAATAAAAATGTGTATATTTGCAGCCGATTTATGCCGAAGGGGCAGAAAAAGAGAGCTACGGGTTGGCTCCGCCTCCCGGTCAAAACCGTTTTTTAATAATTAAATATCAAACATGTACGTAATTGTAGAAATTAACGGTCAGCAGTTCAAGGCGGAAGAGGGTAAGAAACTCTTCGTTCAGCACATTCAGGATGTTGATGCTCAGGCGACTGTTGAATTTGAAAAGGTATTATTGGTTGACAACAACGGTACTGTCGTTGTCGGTGCACCGGTAGTAGAGGGTGCAAAAGTGGTATGCGAAGTATTGATACCGCTCGTAAAGAGTGACAAGGTTCTCGTATTCCATAAGAGAAGAAGAAAGGGCTATCGTAAGCTCAGAGGTCATCGTCAGCAGTTCACAGAGTTGAAGGTAACACAGGTAATCGCTTAACAAAACATTAAAAAGGAGAAAGAAACATGGCACATAAAAAAGGTGTAGGTAGTTCGAAGAACGGACGTGAGTCACATTCAAAACGACTTGGTGTTAAGCTTTTTGGAGGTCAGTTTGCAAAAGCTGGTAATATCATAGTTCGCCAGAGAGGTACAAAGCATTATGCTGGAAAGAACGTAGGTATGGGTAGTGACCATACTCTTTATGCACTTGTGGACGGATTTGTCTCTTTCAAACGTGGACGTCTCGATCGCAGTGTGATTTCAGTAGAGCTGGTTGAGGTTTCTGCAGAAGCATAACAATATTTTGGGCTGGCAGGAACGGTGGTGCTGCGGATTGTAGTGTCCGTGTGCATTCTCGTTCAAACCGCAAATATTGAAGACAAAAAATATTAATAATAGAATCCACATTCTGAATAAGAAATAATAATATGTCAAGAATTTGTCAGATTACTGGAAAAAGGTCAAGAGTAGGAAACAATGTTTCTCACTCTATGCGCAGAACAAAGAGAATGTTTAATGTCAATTTGTTCACTAAGAAATTCTACTATGTAGAAGAAGACTGCTGGATTGTACTTAAAGTAAGTGCAGCCGGTCTTCGTATCATCAACCGTATTGGTCTTGATGCTGCCCTCAAGCAGGCTGTTGCTAAGGGTTATTGTGACTGGAAAGGTATTCGGGTTATTGCATAATAAAAGTTAGGGAGAACATAAAAGATGGCAAAGAAAGCTAAAGGTAACAGAGTGCAGGTAATCCTTGAATGCACAGAGATGAAGAACAGCGGTCTGCCTGGAACATCACGTTATGTGACAACAAAGAACCGCAAGAACACTCCGGATCGTTTGGAGTTGAAGAAGTATAACCCAATCCTTAAGAAGGTTACAGTTCATAAGGAAATAAAATAATATAATTGAACTATGGCAAAGAAAACAGTCGCTACACTCCAGAATAAGGACAGCCGTTCTTTTACAAAAGTAATCAAGATGTGTAAGTCTCCAAAGACAGGTGCATACGTCTTTGATGAAAGAATGCTTCCGAATGAAAGTGTGAAAGATTTCTTGAAGAAATAAAAATGATTGTCGGAGCTGTTTTTAACAGCGTTTTTATAAGACCTCTCCATGTGACTTTTGGAGAGGTTTTTTTGTCCTTTAATTTAAAGGTAGTATCTTTGCAACAGCAGAATGTCTTTTTTAAAGGTGTCTGCTAATTTGATGTCGTGTTAAAAAAATATGTATGGGATTCTTTGACTTTTTTTCAAAACAAAAGAAAGATACACTCGATAACGGTCTGTCCAAGACAAAAGAGAGCGTATTCGGAAAAATTGCACGTGCTGTAGCCGGTAAGTCAAAAGTAGATGATGAGGTGCTTGACAATCTTGAGGAGGTGCTGATAACATCGGATGTCGGTGTGGATACAACTCTTGAGATTATCAGGAGAATTGAAGAGCGTGTGGCGCGTGACAAGTATGTCAGTACGTCTGAACTCAACCGGATTTTACGTGAGGAAATTGCTGCTCTCCTTACGGACAACAATACGAGTGATACCGAAGGGTTCCAGATAGCATCCTCACGAAAACCGTATGTGGTGCTTGTGGTGGGTGTCAATGGTGTGGGTAAGACTACGACGATTGGTAAACTGGCGTATCAGTTCAAGAATGCCGGCTATAAAGTTTGTCTTGGTGCAGCCGACACCTTCCGTGCTGCTGCTGTCGAACAGCTTTGTATCTGGGGAGACAGAGTCGGTGTACCTGTTGTCAAGCAGCAGATGGGTGCTGACCCTGCTTCTGTGGCATACGACACGGTAAGTTCTGCTGTGGCAAATGGGGCGGATATTGTACTGATTGATACGGCTGGACGTCTTCATAATAAGGTGGGACTGATGAATGAATTGACCAAAATAAAGAATGTGGCCAAGAAGGTTGTACCTGATGCGCCGGACGAGGTGCTTCTTGTGCTTGACGGTTCTACCGGACAGAATGCTTTTGAGCAGGCAAAGCAGTTTACTAAGGCTACGGAGGTCACTTCGATGGCTATCACGAAACTTGACGGAACGGCAAAAGGTGGTGTAGTGATAGGCATATCAGAACAGTTTAAAATTCCTGTGAAGTATATAGGTCTTGGTGAAGGTATGGAGGACTTGCAGCCGTTCAACCGTAAGGAGTTTGTAAACTCTCTGTTTGGCGAAGATTGATTTGGTAAGAGATTGGAGTTTGTTCTTCTTTAAGTTGTTATGAGGAAAAATACGATAGACATAATCACCCTTGGTTGTTCAAAGAATCTGGTTGATTCAGAGCGTCTCATCCATCAGCTTGAACTGAATGGGTATCGTGTAACCCATGATTCAGAGAATCCTCAAGGAGAAATTGCTGTTATAAATACATGTGGATTTATAGGTGATGCGAAGGAAGAATCCATTAACATGATACTTGAATTTTGTCAGGCAAAGGAGGAGGGACGTCTTAAGCAACTGTATGTTATGGGATGTCTTTCTGAACGCTATTTGAAGGAACTGGGGAAGGAAATTCCCCAAGTTGACAAATTTTATGGCAAATTCAATTGGAATGAATTGCTTTCGGATCTCGGGAAAGCGTATCATGCAGAAGGATGCTATGGACGTCGCATAACTACTCCCAAACATTATGCTTATTTGAAAATCTCCGAAGGATGTGACAGAAGGTGTGCTTATTGCGCGATTCCTATAATTACCGGCAAGCACGTTTCGCGTCCTATGGAAGATATCGTCGCAGAAGTTGAGACGTTGGTTTCAAAAGGTGTGAAGGAGTTTCAGATAATAGCTCAGGAATTGACATATTATGGAATAGACCTTTATAAACGCAGAGCTATTGCTGAACTTGTGGAACGTATTGCTGATATTAAAGGTGTGAAATGGATAAGGCTTCATTATGCTTATCCAAATGATTTTCCTTTGGAACTTTTGCGCGTAATGCGTGAAAAGAAAAACGTATGCAAGTATCTGGATATTGCTTTGCAACATATAAGTACCAAAGTGTTGGGCAACATGCGCCGTGGAGTCACTTCTGAAGAAACTTATAAACTGATAGATGATATACGTAGGGAAGTGCCCGGAATACATTTGCGTACCACGCTCATGGTTGGTTTTCCCGGAGAAGGTGAGGGAGAGTTTGAAGAGTTGAAAGAGTTTGTGAGCCGTGTAAGATTTGAGCGTATGGGCGCATTTGCTTATTCGGAGGAGGAGGCACGTATGCTGCACGTCATTTTAAGGATGAAGTGCCGGATGAAGTGAAGCAACGTCGTTTATCTGAACTGATGGAACTTCAACAGAAAATTTCGGCAGAAGTACAGGCGGAAAAGGTTGGTAGGACAATGGACGTTATCATAGACCGTAAGGAAGGCGAATTTTATGTGGGCAGAACGGAATTTGACTCTCCTGAAGTGGATCCTGAAGTTTTGATTCCTGTTTCAGATGGTGTTTTGAGAACCGGCTGCTTTTATAAAGTAGAGATTACGGATTCTGATGATTTTGATTTGTATGCAAAGCGTATTTAGAAATTGTCGGTTGAAGATACATTGAGGCTTGTTGAATTGCTTGATGGGATTCTTGACAGAACTGTATTTTAGAATATTCAGAAGATGGAAGATAATATAAATATAAAAGGAGAAGAAGGCTCTTTGGCTAAGGCTTCGGAATGTACGGATAAAAATGGAAACGAGTTTATGGGTATAGACATGTTGATTTCTACTCCGGAAAGTATGAACGATTTACGCATACGCTTGGATGAAGCGCGTAAGAATGAAGCGGAGATAATGCGCAAAGCCAATGAAGCACATGAGGAAGTGTGTAAGTTGGAGCGACTTATTAAATATTTTGAATCAAAGCCTATAGCTAATGAGAATGGTGCTGAGAATCAAAATTGCGCTGTTGAGGATGGTGCGGATTCTGAATCTTGTGTTCCCGAACATGCACAGCGTGTGACAGAGGGTGGGAAACAATTGTATGATGAACCGGTTGATTCTGAAGATATGGATGAAGATTATTACAAAAAAAGACGGTTGAAATTCTGGATATATGTTGTTGTCGTGGGAATCTTGTTGGCGGCAACCAGTATTTGGGTGTATCGGTATGTCTCAGATGATTCAGAAGAATGTATTGAAGTTATTTATGGCGAAGGAACTATAAAAGACGAGTCTTTGGTGGATGAGAATGAGGTGGAGGCAACTGATTCTTTGAATAAAGAAGGTGCTCAATCTTCAGGAACAGACAAAGATAAACAAAAGGATAAGGTTGCCGAACCTGTTGAAGACAAGGCGAAGGGTGCAGACCGGAGTAGGGAAGAGAAGAAAACGGATGTGTCAAAGTCGGCGACGAAAGAAACAGCTCCTTCTACATATACCATCCAGAAGGGTGAGACTCTATTTGGAATTTCCAAAAAGTTTTATGGCACGATAGATTCTGTCAATGCAATAATTCGTGTGAACAACCTCAAGAATCCGAATGTCATAACTTATGGAACAACCATCAAACTACCTTGATTTCAAGAACAGTTGTGGTGATATAAGAGCTGCATGATGCCGTATAAGGGGCACTTGTAGCTCTCTTTTTGTTGTCGGGTTTTAAATACTCTTAAAATGAAGACGGTGTATTCTTTTTTATGAAATTTTAGAGGCAAGTGTTAAATGAAAGTGGTAATTTTGTACTGTGAAATTAATAAACAAACAAGATATTATGGCAGAATCTATTGATATTCGTGAACTGAATGAACGAATAGAAAGGCAGAGTGCTTTCGTTACAAACATTATGACCGGTATGGAACAGTCCATTATTGGTCAGAAACATCTTGTGGACTCTTTGCTGATTGGTTTGCTTTCCAATGGACATGTGTTGCTTGAAGGCGTCCCGGGACTTGCAAAGACAAAGGCGATAAAAACATTGGCATCATTGATTGATGCTCAGTTCAGCCGGATTCAGTTTACACCGGATTTGCTTCCTGCTGATGTTATAGGTACAATGATTTATAGTCAGAAAGATAGTTCTTTTATTGCCAAGAAAGGTCCTGTGTTTGCTAATTTTGTCCTTGCAGATGAAATTAACCGTGCTCCGGCAAAAGTGCAGAGTGCTCTTCTGGAAGCCATGCAGGAGCGTCAGGTGACAATAAGTACTAATACTTATGACCTGCCTCAACCTTTTCTTGTACTTGCAACTCAGAACCCAATAGAACAGGAAGGTACGTATCCTCTCCCTGAGGCACAGGTGGACCGTTTTATGCTTAAAGTGGTTATTGACTATCCTAAACTGGAAGAGGAGAAGAAGATTATTCGTCAGAATATTTCCGGAACTAAAACCACTGTTAAGCCTATAATGGGAACTTCTGAGATAGAAGAGGCGAGAAAAGTGGTATGTGATGTCTATCTTGATGAGAAGATTGAACAATATATTGCTGACATCGTATTTGCTACACGTTATCCTGAGAAGTATAACTTGAAAGATCTCAAAGGACTCATTGGTTTTGGTGGTTCTCCTCGTGCTTCAATCAATTTGGCTCTTGCCGCTCGTGCATACGCGTTTATAAAACATCGTGGATATGTGGTTCCGGAAGATATTCGTGCTGTTGCTCATGATGTACTTCGTCATCGTATAGGACTTACTTATGAGGCAGAAGCTGGAAATGTGACTTCTGAAGAGATTGTCAGCCGTATCATTAATAAGGTTGAGGTGCCATAATGCTCAGTTTTCCTTATTCAATGTCATGACGAGTAAGGAATGTTTGCGGTGGTATTGGACATTGAAGTATATAGTAGTTGCAATCCTTTTTTATATTTTAATAAGATGGAAACAGAAACATCCGAATTGTTATCTCAAGTAAGGAAAATTGAAATAAAGACACGAGGACTTTCCAGTAATATATTTGCAGGAGAGTACCATTCTGCCTTCAAAGGGCGGGGTATGGCTTTTTCTGAGGTGCGTGAATATCAATACGGTGATGATGTTCGTGATATAGATTGGAATGTGACTGCTCGCCTTGATAAACCCTATGTCAAAGTATTTGAAGAAGAACGTGAGTTGACTGTTATCTTGATGGTTGATGTGTCCGGCAGTCTTGATTTTGGAACTTCGCATCAGACAAAGCGTCAAATGGCTGTAGAAATAGCTGCGACTCTTGCTTTTTCTGCCATACAGAATAATGACAAAATCGGGGTTATATTTTTTTCGGATAAGATAGAGAAATTTATCCCTCCGAAGAAGGGACGCAAACATATACTCTTTATAATAAGAGAATTACTTGGCTTTAAACCGGAAAGCAACCGAACTGATATTGGTAGCGCTGTTGAATTTATGACTAATGCCATAAAGAAACGCTGTACCGTATTTATGCTAAGTGATTTTTTTGACAATAAAGACTTTACGCAGCAACTTACGATTGCTAACCGCAGACATGATGTGGTGGCTCTGCAAATATATGACCAGAGGCTTGCTGAATTGCCGGATGTGGGTATCATGAAAGTTCGTGATGCGGAGGCCGGTGATGAAATTTGTGTTGATACATCGTCAAGAGCTGTACGACGTGCACATCATGAATGGTGGATACGTTATCAGGCTTTTGTTCGTAATGCTTTTACTAAGTCTAATGTGGATAGTGTTTCAGTGCGCACAGATGAAGACTATGTGAAAGCTTTGATGAATTTGTTCAAAAAGCGCAGTTGATTATGTACATGAATATAGTGACAACGTTCAGGTTGTGGTGTGCTGTTGTTTGTTTGATTTGTATATGTACACATGCAAACTCTCAAGTAACGGTCGATGCCAAGATTGACTCCACACACATATTTATAGGTCAAAATGTGGGTATTACCCTTGAGGTCAGTGCCGCTAAGGGAATGAAGGTGGAGCTTCCCGGATATGATTCTCTGCAGCAGATTATCCCGGGCATAGAATATGTGGGGGCTACCAATGCTGATACGAACTATATCAATGATGGGAAGCGTATGGTGCTTAGGAAAAAGTATTTTATCACTTCTTTTGATACAGCTCTGTATTATATTCCGCCTATGGTGGTTAAAGTGGGGAAAGATGAATTTAAGTCAAAGAATCTTGCACTTAAAGTCTATACTTTTGATATTGACACATTGCATGTGGACAGTATATTTGGAATGAAAGCAGAAATGAGTCCTCCTTTCGTATGGGAAGACTGGACATTGATGCTGTGGCTTTCTGTCATTGTCCTTGTGCTTACAGTCATGTTGGTTTATGTTGTAATACGTCTCAAGGACAATAAACCTATTATACGTCATATCAGATTGAAGCCTCATGTGGCTCCTCATAAAGTGGCTATGCAGAAGATTGAACGTATAAAGGAGGAAAAGATTTGGCAGAAGGAAGATTCTAAGGAGTATTATACTCAGCTGACAGATACGCTGAGGCAGTATATCAATGAGCGTTATGGATTTAACGCGATGGAAATGACTTCTTATGAAATTATTCAGCGGCTGGGTGACGTGAATGATGAACAGGCTATCAGTGAGTTGAGGGAACTGTTTCAGACTGCCGACCTTGTTAAGTTCGCTAAATACACTGCGCTTATGAATGAGAATGATCGTAGTCTTGTAAGTGCGATAGAGTATATAAACCAGACAAAGATTGAAGAAGAAACGAAACCTCAGCCAACGGAAATCGTGGTAGTGGAGAAACGTTCAAAAAAGACAAAGAATATTCTTGTATTCTGTGTCGGTCTGGCTGCTGTTGTACTGATAAGTGTAGTTGCTTATATGATTTATCGAATAATTTATCTTTATATATAGTCATTGAGTAATGGTTTTTAAGAATCCGTATTTTTTTGCATTGCTTGCAGTGCTGATTCCTTATATAGTCTGGTATGTTTTAAAGAATAAGAAGAGTGTGCCGGCTTTGAAAATGCCGGAGACAGTAAAGTACAGGTATATACATAAATCATTCCGTCTGTATTTGATGCACGTGCCTTTTATTCTTAGAATTGTACTTTTAATTTTAGTGGTTATTATTCTGGCGCGTCCACAGAGCAAACATACATGGAGTGATACTGATGTTGAAGGTATAGATATTATGCTTGCTGTCGATGTGTCAACAAGTATGCTTACACAAGATTTTAAGCCGAACCGTGTTGAGGCTTTGAAAGAGATTGCGCAACGTTTTATCGAGAAACGTCATAATGATAACATAGGACTGACTTTCTTTGCCGGTGAGGCTTACACCCAATGCCCTCTTACTACAGACCATGCCATGTTGATGAATCTTTATAATAGTGCGGATTGTCAGATGGCAGCTCGTGGTATGATTGAAGATGGTACGGCGATAGGGGATGGAATAATGAATTCTTTGCTTCGTTTGCGCTCCAGTAAGGCAAAGTCGAAAGTAATTATACTTCTTACTGACGGTGTGAACAATAGTGGAAACATCTCTCCGCTGACAGCGGCGGAAATAGCAAAGAAAAATCATGTCAGAATATATACAATTGGAATTGGAAAGAACGGAATGGCTCCTTATCCGCTTCCTACAGGAGGTACAGTAATGATGCCTGTGGAGATTGATGAACAGACAATGACAAGTATATCAGAACAGACCGGAGGTAAATATTTCCGCGCCCAGAAGAATGCCGAACTCGATGCTGTTTATCAAGATATAGACAGAATGGAGCGTACTAAGTTTAATGTAAGACAATATAGTAAGCGTAATGAACTTTATGAACCTTTTGCCATGGCTGCACTGATTGTCTTTCTATTTGAGATATTGATGCGTATTGTTGTTTTAAAGAGATTACCGTAATATAGTCAGCTTTTATGTTCAGATTTGCACATCCGTTATATTTGTATCTTTTATTACTGATACCTCTCGCCGTTTTTGCATATATAATGTTGCAGAGGCGCATGAAAAAAAGCTTGGAGAGACTTGGGGATTTGGAGTTGTTGCGTCATTTGATGCCAGATGTCTCTGCTTCTCGTCGTAATGTGAAATTTGTGCTTATGATGTTTGCACTCGGATTGCTTGTTGTACTTGTTGCGCGTCCACAATTTGGAACAAGAAATGAAGAGGTGAAGCGTTCCGGAATAGAGGCTGTTATTGCAGTGGACGTATCTAATTCAATGCTTTGTGAGGATGTGGCACCGAGTCGTCTTGAAAAATCAAAGATGATAGTAAGCAAACTGATAGAGCAGTTGGATGAAGACAGAGTTGGGCTTGTTGCATTTGCAGGTACTGCCATAACTCTTTTGCCTGTTACTTCTGATTATGTGTCCGCAAAGATGTTTCTGGAACAATTGCATCCTTCTACAATTTCATTGCAAGGAACCAATTTGAGTGAAGCTATCAATCGTGCTGTGGCGGGTTTCTCTGATAAGAAGACCGTTGGTCGCGCTTTGATACTTATAACAGATGCTGAAGATAACGAAGATGGTGCTGTTGAGGCTGCCAAGGCGGCTCAAGAAAAAGGTATCAGGATTTTTGTTCTGTCAGTAGGTACTTCTGCCGGTGGACCTATACCTTTGGGCAATGGCGAATACAAAAAGGATTTGTCCGGTAATACTGTGACAACAAAACTGAATGAACAGATGGGAAAACAGATTGCTAAGGCTGGTAATGGTATGTATATCAATGCTGACCACACCGAACAGGCACAGTTGCTTCTTGAAAGGGAGATTGACAAAATGCAGAAAGAAGATGTTCTGGCTACGATGTATTCTGAATATGATGAACAGTTTGTGGCTGTTGCCTTGCTTATATTCCTTTTCCTCGTTGCAGAAATATGTATAATGGAGAAAAAGAATCCTTTGTTCCGAAATATTAAGTTGTTTCGATGATTTTAATAGATGGTGTTATGAATATTGTACTAAATAAATATGTGTTGGCAGTTGTGTGGATGATATTTGCTTTTAATATATCAGCACAGACTACAGACCGAGATTATTTGCGTCTTGGCAATCGGTGTTACCGTGAGGGACTTTATAGTAAGGCTGAGACATATTATCTTAAAGCACTTGACAAGCATCCTACGCTTGAGGCATATTATAATGCAGGAAATGCCCTTGTGATGCAAGGGCAGGATTCCACAGCCTTTGAGATGTACCGAAAGGCGGCCGACATGCCTACTGGAAACAAAATGAAAAAGGCACAAATCTATCATAACATGGGTAATCTTATGTATGCTAATGGATGTGCCCTCATGAAGTCCGGTAAAGATGCGGGAAAGTCTATACGTCAGGCTGTAGAATTTTATAAAAGTTCATTGCGTTGTAATCCTTCAGACAATGAAACACGCTATAATCTTGCTAAAGCCCTTTATTTGTTGAAAAACAGTTCTTCCGGTGGAGGAGAAGGTGAGGATGAAGAAAATAAGGAAGAGCAGCAGAAGCAAAAACAGGAGAAGCAACAGCCTGAACAGAACAAAAATCAAGAAAATGAGCAGCAAGAAAACAAGCCGCAGGAAGAGGATAAGAATAATATCTCGGATGAGGCAGCAGAGCAGTTGCTCAATTCGGCTCAGCAAGACGAAAAGAATGTACAGCGCAAGATAAACCAGAATCCTAATAATAAGATGCGTAGCCTTGAAAAGGACTGGTAATTTATTGTCCGATTTCTCAGTTTCTATAATATAGTGAAGTTTTAATTCAACTAAATACTTTGATTGTGAAGAGATTTCTAATTTTTATCATAGGAATAGTTTCCGCATTGTCTTCGATAATGGCGGAGGACATTACTTTCACAGCTTCTGCTCCTTCGGTGGTGGAAGTTGGGGATAAGTTCCGTGTTCAATTCACGGTAAATACTCAAAATGCACAGAACTTTAATGCGCCTGATTTCAAAGGATTTGAAGTTATTTACGGTCCCAGTCCTTCAACTTCAAGCTCCTTCCAGATAATCAACGGACGCACCTCTCACCAGAGTTCTGTTACTTATACATTTGTCCTTTTATGTGATAATGCCGGTACCTACACCATTGAAAGTGCAACGATACAAGCAGAAGGCAAGACTGTGAAGTCAAAACCAATAAAAGTGAAAGTACTTCCTCTTGGACAAGGTGGGGCTGCACAGCAAGGAAGTAATAGTAACGGTTCTTCAAGAGGCAGACAGAGTTCTCGTCCTGTCACAACCGGTGCAGATATTTCTACGAAAGATCTCTTTATGACAGCCACGGCGAGTCGTACCCATGTTTTTGAGCAGGAGGCAATTTTGCTTACTTATAAGATTTATACACTGGTTAATTTGACTCAGCTTGATGGAAAACTTCCTACATTAGACGGCTTTCAGATTCAGGAGATACAGTTGCCTCGGAATAAGGAGTTTCAGCTTGAAACATATAACGGACGTAATTACCACACCGTTGTATGGAGTCAATATGTGCTGTTTCCGCAAAAGTCCGGTGAACTTGTAATACCTTCTATTACTTATGAAGGTGTTGTGGTGCAGCCAAGACGGAATATCGATCCGATAGATGCGTTCTTTAACGGTGTCAGCGGTATGATGGAGTTGAAAAAGAAAATTACAACACCAAGTCTGACCATACATGTATCTCCGCTTCCTCCTAAGCCGGCTAACTTCTCCGGTGCTGTCGGACAGTTTAGCTTGTCTTCTTCCATTAATTCCGAGGAGGTGAAAACAAATGATGCTGTCAACTTCAAGATTGAAGTTAATGGTACGGGAAACATGAAGCTTATAAATACTCCGGAAGTAGCATTCCCAAAAGGGTTTGAGACATATGATGCAAAAGTCAATGACAACTTTTCTCTTACTCGCAACGGACTTTCCGGTTCCAAGGAGTTTGAATATCTTGCTGTTCCTCGTTATGCCGGTAAATACACATTGCCGGAGGTGGAATTTGTGTATTTTGATACTGCTTCCAAGTCATACAGGACTTTGAAAACCGAGGCGCGCACCATCAATGTGGTCAAAGGTGAAGGTGATTCCAAACAGGCTGTGGCGGATTTCACCAATGGACAGCAAGCTGTTAAGCAGCTTAATCAGGACATCCGGTACATAAAGTTAGGTGATGTTGATATGCGCAAGGATGCCGGTGAGCTATTTGTGTCATGGAAATACTTGTTGTGCTATATTGTGCCGGCACTTGTTTTTGCGGTGATGATGATGTTAGGACGCAGACGATTGCGGGAAAATGCTAATGTTGCAAAATTGCGTGGAAAGAAAGCCAATAAGGTGGCACGTAAGCGCATGAAGCAAGCTGCTGTTTTCCTTGCCGACAAGAAGCAGAATGAATTTTATGATGAAGTACTGAAAGCTCTGTGGGGATATATTGCCGACAAGCTTAATATCCAGCAGGAGCGTCTTAATAAGGACAATATAAGCGGTGAACTTCAGGCAAAGGGTGTTGAGCAATCTCTTATTGATGAGTTTATAAAAGCTCTCAACGACTGCGAATTTGCCCGCTATGCTCCGGGAGATGCCAACGAGGCGATGGAGGCTGTCTATAATAATTCAGTTTCAATAATCGGTAAAATAGAAAATAGTATTTGAGATATATTGGACGTTTGTCCGTATGCTTTATTGCACATCAATCGCAGTGGGTGAAGCATTGGACGGATAACTTTATAACTCACCATTTAAATATAAAAAAGATGAAGAGATACGGTTTATTCATAACATCTGTGTTTTTGTGTCTTTGTATGTTTTCGCGGACTATCGGAACGGGAACAAAAATTGAGGGCGCAACCAAGGAGGCGGCTGATAAGCTTTATGGCAGTGAAAAATATGAAGAGGCTGCCAAGTACTATGAGTCGTTGATTGCAAATTGTGGTGTGGCTTCCGAACTTTATTATAATCTCGGAAACTGTTACTATAAGTTGGATGATATTCCTCATGCCATTCTCAACTATGAACGTGCTCTGCTTCTCGATCCGGGGGATGCAGATATTCGTGAGAATCTTGCGATAGCTCGTGGAAAGACTATAGACAAAGTTACTCCTCCTTCTGAAATGTTTTTTGTGTCATGGTGGCATAATCTTGTCAACATGATGAGCATAAGCAAATGGATGTGGGTGGCAGTTTCTGCTTTTATACTTATGCTTTCCGGCATATTTGTCTATGCTTTCTTTTCGCGTCTTGTGGTGCGAAAGATAGGCATATATACTGCTTTTGTACTTTTCTTTGTAGTTCTACTCTCTAATTTTTCCGCATGTTCACAGCGCAGACAGTTGTCAGAGCGTTCTTCTGCGATTATCATTTCTTCTGTTGTCTCCATAAAGAGTTCTCCAAGTGAAAGCAGCACCGATTTGTTTGTGATACATGAAGGTTCGAAAGTCGAAATCATTGACAGTTCTGTCAAAGGATGGAGAGAAGTGAAGTTTGAGGAGGGAAAGATAGGGTGGTTGCCTGTCGAATCTATAGAAGTGATTTGAGTTTACATAATAGGCGATGCTTCTGAAGCAGACATTGTGAACCCGATAACCGGTCATTATACATATTATTTTTTCAGTAAAAACTCATAAATTAAAAGAACTTATCTCGTGGATTGGCAATCGCTTAATACTCTTGACCAGCATCTTACATTGCTGATAAATGGCAGCACATCTCTGTTTTGGGATAACGTGATGTACACTGTTACAAGTACGTTTTCTTGGACACTTGTTCTTATTACTTTGCTTGTCATCATATTCAAGAACAATAATATAAAGGAAGCGGTATTGGTTGTGCTTACCATCGCTTTGCTTATTTTTGTGGCAGACCGTTTTTGTTCCGGGTGGGTGAAGCCTACTGTGGCACGTTGGCGACCCACGCAGGATCCTCAGATAATGTATCTTGTTGATGTGGTGAACGGTTATCGGGGCGGACGTTTCGGCTTCTTCTCCGGACACGCTTGTAACGTATTTTGTGTGGCAATGTTCTTGTCTTTGTTGTTCAGAAGTGCCAAAGTCACTTATGTGATGTTCTTTTGGTCTGCCACAACTACATTCACGAGACTTTATCTGGGTGTGCATTATTTAGGTGATGTTACAGTCGGTCTTGTCGTAGGTTGTTTGTTGGGTTTTTTGTTTTACCTTCTTATGGAGTATGTACACAGGCGGATTGGTTCCAAGCGTCTTATTTCCGAACAATTCACGTCGTCCGGCTATTTGAAAAGCGATATGGATACATTGTCCACCGTGATATTCTTCAATTATGTCTGCGTAGTGATTTTCGCTGTGTCGAGAGGGTTCTGACGACGGGGTGGGATTTGATAAACTTGACATTATATATTTGAAATGAATCTAAAATCTTGAAAAGTCATGACAATATCGTTTAATGAGCTTCGTATGATAAAAGCTTCTCTTCCTGTAGGCACTATCAAACGTATTGCAAAGGAATTGAATATGGAGGAAGAGACTGTAAGAAACTATTTTGGAGGGGACAATTATTCAGAAGGACATTCTGTGGGTCTTCATATCGAACCCGGACCGGACGGAGGCATCTGCCAAATTGATGATTCTACAGTTCTGGACAGGGCTTTGGAAATATTAAGAGAGGATAGCAGGTTTTGACTTCCTGCCTCATGCGATTATCCGAAATTGCCGCCAGTGAACACATCAGCAGTGGTTCATTGGCGGCAATTTCATTTTCTTCTGTCATTGTTTTTCCAAGTTCCCGAAACTGATTCCGGGAAGCAGCCTGCGCAAGAGGATAGTTGCCCATACGGACAATACAAACGGAGCAGTAAGCGTTGTAATGCCTTGGTGCATACCCCATAGTTGCAGTAGTGTGGACAGACAGACGGCGAATATGCTCCATCCGAAACTCTTAGGCGACTTTTCTCCGATTGCAATAGCACATAAAACACCGTTATACCCGAATAATCCTTCGTTAATGGATATATTTTCCGCTCCCAACATCAGCATCAGTGGAATAGGGAGCAGTGCTCCGATGACAGCATAAAAAGCATTTATGCGGGAATTTATGGCTATCGCACCAAGAAACATCAGTCCTGTCACCAAGTTGTTGCCTTGAAACATCACTTGTCCTATGCCGAAACTCAGGACCTTCAGCCATGAAATATCTTCAGTGATGTCCGTATGATTGTTTCCCGTTGATAATATTTCCGGAAAACACCATCTGCAAACAGCAAGCATCGCCCATACTGTAAATATGAACGGAGCGGTAAGCCCGGGTATTCTTGTTTGTCTGTTTATCAGTCCGGTGATAAATGTTGACAACACAGAGGTCAGCATTGCCGCCATAAGTACAGCGATATGTCCCGACAGGAATATGCCGGCTGCAATTCCCGATAAGGCTCCATTGAATCCGTATAGACCGTCCTTTATTTCCTTGCGGTCATATCCTGCCATATAGGCTGTGGCTGTGCCGGCGGTACATCCGATGATGGCAAGTACTGCCAACGTCCACGAATTGAAGAATATGCCGATAAGCATCAGATAGCCGGACACCGCATTCTTTTGGAACATGATTTGCCCTATGTCTCGTCCTAAAGCAATACAGGCTTTGCATATAAAATTATATTTGTTCATTATGCTTTCTTGAATTAGAACTGTTCCGGGATATTAGATATTTGCGTACTCCCATTGCCGCCCATCCGATTATCAGATAGACAGAGGCATATATGGTAAACCAAGCCTCCTTAATGTCAAAGAACAGCCATGTCCCGGCGAGGAATGCGACAGATGAGACCAAAGGAAGATACCACATCTGACGAATATTCCTGCCGCAACGGAATCCCAATATGGCTGAATATATCGGATTGACAATGAGGAAGAGAATCATGCACAATACCATTCCTGCATCGGCAGGGGCAAACCGTGCTACACAAAACGGCAATGCAAACATCACCGCTACTGTAACTGTAATCCATGTCGTGATTATTCTTCGACTTTTCATGGTTGCATAAATTTATCAACCGTAAAATCAAGTAAACTGCGGTCTTTCTTCATTTCATATTCTAAAATCCAAGCACAAAACTACTCATTTTCTGTCATATTATTCATAAAAGGAAGGTCAAAACCCTCCGTCCAATATCCATATTTTCAGTTCCGGGTCGAATTTTAGTGCCACATGTCGTTTTTGCTTTTCGCCTTCAGGTGATGTCAACTCATAAAAGACATATACACCGTTGTAGTCTTTCGTCTGTTTCGGCTTGCTGAAATTCGTGGCCTTGCATCCTTTCATGGCTTCAGTCAGTTTGTCCAGTTCCTGACTGTAGTAGAACAATGCCTCCTTGGCCGTTTCCGGTTTGTTCTCTGTGAGTGTAAGGAGTATGCGTTTGGCTGCTTCTGTGGCAGTTTCCTTATGCAATGGTTTGTCTATGCGAGAACTTCGCAGCTGCTCATCAGATAACCAGTCTTCAGATTCTGCATCAGGAAGTTGGAGTATCCGGTTGGGATTCATCGCTACATTATAGACTATTGACCGGCTTTCGAGAATCAGAGTCTTGACCCCGTTATGTTCAGTCCATATACGTATCTTGCGTAAAAGTCCGTCATGTTTGGTGAAAGTACTTTCTGTGGTATATCTGTCACGTTTGCCGGACTTGTCGTTGTTGTACAGACTCACTAATCCATTTCCGGGTCTCTTGGATATGACAGTTACCACGGTTGTACTGTCAGTCTCTGAAATTTCGATGTCATCATGCTTGTCCGTACCGAAGAAACGGTTTTCCTTTGCATCATATTTGTCTGTCTCCAGCAGTGCGGAGAAGTTCTCTTCCATATTGTCATTGATGTTGCCGACCATTTTGTAATCATCAGCCCACATGTATTTCCTGTTGCCGTCGCAGACAAGAGTGCGCCCTTCCTCTTTTTCTATTCTCCAGATGGACTCCTCGTTTATTTGCATGGACATGACTCTGACATTGATCATGCTGTCCTCGGGATTGAAATAGGCAAAAGGTTCGCTTGGTAGTGTTCTTACTTTCAGTTCCATGATGAAGTTGCCTGCACAGCGCATACTCATCAATGCTTGTTTTACCAGCTCGGAGGATTTGGAAGCATGGGCATCGACGGATAACAAGTTGGTCAGTCCGGTGGCAACTCCTGCAATGAAAATGGCGATAGCGGCGGCTATGCGCATGATTTTTTTGCTCCATGCCGGCTGTATGGCAGTTTTCCCTTTTTCTCCTATTTCTTTTTTCATCTGTGGAGTATGATGTGGAGTGAGCAATTCAATAGTCCGTTCAAAACTTTCGTACTCCGCTCTGCATTCGTCACATTCTGCGATATGGCGCATCAGTTCCTCCTTCTCTTCTGTATGGTTTGGTTTGTCCCAAAGTATGGTCATTCTGTTTTTGAAATCTTCGCACTTCATAATTGTCATTTCTTTGTTGTTCATAAATCGGTATGAAAACTTATTTAGCCAATCCCTTCTTTATCTTTTCGATTCCGTACTGGAATCTCGATTTCACCGTGGAGACCGGAATCTCAAGGATTCCGGCAATCTCGGCAAAACTTTTGTTGCTATGGATGCGCATACGTATCACTTCCGCCTGTTCTTCGGGGATGGCGCACAGCAGTGTGTTTATCTTCCGATATTCCTGCTCAAAGTTTTCTGCCTCCGGACAACAGACGTCATTCACATTCTCGATAGATACGGTTCTCATGCTTTGCTTCTTGCGGAGATAATCCGTACACGTGTTGGCGAGACATCTGTAAAGATAGTTCCGCAGATTGCCTATGTCCATACCTTTTTTTCAGTTTGGAATGCAATGTCAGGTACATGTCTTGCAGCAGGTCTTCCGCGTCTTCCGCGTTGCCTATTTTGTAGCAGGCATACCTGAACATGTCTTTCATCTCATTTTCGAACAAGGTGGAGAAATCCCGGCATGTCCTTGTGGATTTGTTTAATGTTTTCATTGATTACTTCTTTTAGTATCTTCTCTGTTGAGGTTTTATAATCGCGATTTGTCTATATGACGTAGAATAATGAGAAAAGACGTAAAAGAAGAGAAAAAAGTGCGTTCTTTTGATGATTTTCTTTAGTGGAGATTAAGGGTTGTTCTTATGAAGAACCATTCATACAACCATATAAATGAATCGAATATGTCTTTATCACGGGAAAAATGTGCTTCGTATTGTTGCATTATCCGTTGACACATCCATGCGAATCTCTTTCTTCCGGGTCTTCAATAGCTATGTATTTAGGGGATTCACCGTATTTGTTTGCTTCCGGTTCACTGTCAATACAGAGCAGAATGAGTAGTACAACATTGTATATGTTGATAAGTATAATCCATACGATATATTTCGTCATGAATGCCAATAGAACATACGGAATCAAATCCGCATTGCCTTTTGCATTGATAATGACCATAAATAAATCAACAAAAAGGAAAATGATAAAAAGGAAGAACAGAATGAAACTGCAACCGTACCACCATCCGCTTCTTCCCGTATCGTGCAGTCTGCGGATGGTCAATGGGATGATTGCCAGCTCAACTATTAAACCGGTTAAGGGGGTAAGCACAATATTGATTATGGTAACAAACAGTCTGATCCACCAGTATTCGGAACGACGGGCGCGACCGTTTGTCTGGAATATTTTGCTGACGGCAGCATTAAGTGCTTCTGAGAATCCTAATTGCGGAAGCGGAACGAAATGTTTCATGGCTTTACTTGATTGATGGATTTTTAAATGACGTTGGTTTTCTGAGTATTGTATGCTCTGAGTGTCTTAAATTCTGCTTCGATTTATTCCTCTTGTTGTATGGATATGCTTATATGGAAAAGACCGTAGAGAAATCTTTGCGATGACATAGACAGATACCTCGACAGTTCTCATTGTGTCAAAACGACTGTGCAAATATAAGTTGTTTTTTGAATATATGTTAGAAAAATCAGTTCTGATTTTCGTATGGTTATAAACGAAAATATAATCCCCATAACAAAATTTTTTATATATATTTTTTTAACAATTTTATTTTCTGACAAAAAGAAAGCAAAATCTACTGTATTTAATCGTAATTAGTGAATTTAACGCTAAATGCTTTCTTGTTGATTTTGACAAATGTAAAAATTCCAAGCCCTCTGG
>JAJPZU010000182.1 GCA_021204165.1 Prevotellaceae bacterium | reverse complement strand
CCTAAGTTAGGGGAGGTGGCGCGGTAGCGACGGAGGAGTCTGTCGAGAACAACCACTACATATAGTCGAACACACCCTGCTAAATATACATAAGGAGTCTGTCGAGAACAACCACTACATATAGTCGAACACACCCTGCTAAATATACATAAGGAGTTTGTTGAGAACATCCCACTAAAAATACATGATGGAGTCTGTGAATGCATTCAACGTAAACATGTTAAAATGCCGTTTCTTGGAATATTTTAGTTGTTGGCGAAGTGGTTAAAATAATGACAAATAGAAAGTGGAAGCTGTGTTTCTGTATCTTTTTGCTACTTTAAAATTTTAACATTCAAAATCGAAAAAGACGCGATTTTTCGGGCTTTTTTCGAGCGGGAGGAAGTTTGGTTGAAAAATACGCTTATTTTTGAGATTTCTGGAAGCAGCTTTCAAATGTGAAATAGTGTTTCTATTTTAGGTGCCTTATTCACATTTGTTGTATTTTGATGGTGCTCTCCGAAAATTTCAGCGCGGTGTTTTAAAATTTTCACCGCGGTGATTTTTTTTAAACACCGCGCTGAAAAAATTTTTCCACCGCGGTGTGAAAAAAAATTCACCGCGGTGAAGTTAAAAAAACACCTGCTTTTGGGGTAAAAAACGCTGCTCTCAGAATTTTCTGTTAATGGATGTGAATTTCTCTATTTGCTCGAAAATCTGTGCAAAAATAGGCTCGGAAAATGAAAATTGATGTGAATCAAATGTTTTTAAAGGTAACATGCAGTAAATCAGCTGTTTGCTATTTCAATCGGAGGTGCCGGTTTTAAAGGTAAAACTGATGCCTTTTTGTAAAATGATATTGTGCTGATTTACAGTGTGTTAATGAGTTTACTGCGTTTTTCCAAAATGTAAATAAGTGTTTCAAATGTTAATTTTTGCCGAAGGACGAAAATCAAAGTGTCAGATTTCCGAAGATGACATGAGGACATATTGGGGGACAGTAAGAAGAATCAATTCCCGCAGAAATCGGCTTATGGGGGTTAGAAGGCTAAGGCTTTCATCTTGAAAAAAGTGGCGGAAACTATTTTACAAGGATAAAAAATAGTTTCTTGATACTGTCTATCGAACATTTCTCAAAATTTTGTCATTCTATGAACTTGTGTTATATTTGTACACGAAAAAATTAATAAGACACAGAAATGGGAAAAGTAATTATTATCGGTGCCGGCGGAGTTGCTTCCGTTGCTGCACATAAGGTGGCTCAGAACAGCGATGTATTCACAGATATAATGATTGCAAGCCGCACAAAGTCTAAGTGCGATGCTTTGGTCAAGGCGATAGGCAATCCGAATATAAAGACGGCTCAGGTTGATGCAGACAATGTGGATGAGCTTGTCGCTCTTTTCAATGAGTTCAGACCGGACATTGTGATGAACCTTGCCCTTCCTTATCAGGACCTGACCATCATGGAGGCTTGCTTGAAGAGCGGAGTGAACTATCTTGATACGGCAAACTATGAGCCGCGCGATGAGGCTCATTTTGAATACAGCTGGCAGTGGGCGTACAAGAAACGCTTTGAAGAGGCGGGACTGACGGCTATTCTCGGTTGCGGATTCGACCCGGGAGTGAGCGGCATCTATACGGCATACGCTGCAAAGCATCATTTCGACGAGATTGAATATCTTGACATTGTTGACTGCAATGCCGGCAATCATCATAAGGCTTTCGCCACTAACTTCAACCCGGAAATCAATATCCGTGAGATTACCCAGAAGGGACGCTATTGGCAGGACGGGCAATGGGTTCAGACCGGAGCTTTGGAAATTCACAAGCCGCTGACTTATCCTAACATCGGTCCGAGAGAATCGTATCTGATGTATCATGAAGAGCTTGAATCTCTTACGAAGAACTTCCCGACGATAAAGCGTGCGCGCTTCTGGATGACTTTTGGCGAGGAGTATCTGACTCACCTCCGTGTCATACAGAACATTGGTATGGCGCGTATCGACGAGGTTGAGTATCAGGGCATGAAGATTGTACCGTTGCAGTTCTTGAAGGCTGTGCTGCCTAATCCGCAGGATTTGGGTGAGAACTATGAGGGTGAAACAAGTATTGGCTGCCGCATACGTGGAAAGAAAGACGGTAAGGAACGTACATATTATGTGTATAACAACTGTTCGCATCAGGCGGCATATCAGGAAACAGGTATGCAGGGTGTAAGCTATACAACCGGTGTTCCTGCCATGATTGGAGCCATGATGTTCCTCAAAGGATTGTGGAAGCGTCCGGGAGTATGGAATGTAGAAGAGTTCGATCCGGATCCGTTTATGGAACAGCTCAACTGTCAGGGACTGCCTTGGCATGAGGTGTTTGACGGCGACCTTGAGCTGTAATCCGAACAATTCTTTTTTTCCGGAGTTTTAATAGAAAAGTTTATTTTAAATAGTAATCAAAATGGCACAGAATCAAACCGTTCAGCCGAACAATGAGAAGTTGAAAGCACTTCAGGCTGCAATGGACAAGATAGAGAAAAGTTTTGGAAGAGGCACCATCATGAAGCTTGGCGATGACAATGTGGAGGCGGTTGAGGTGATTCCTTCCGGTTCCATCGGTCTTAATGCCGCACTTGGTGTGGGCGGCTATCCTAAGGGACGTATCATAGAGATATACGGTCCGGAGTCTTCCGGTAAGACCACACTGGCGATACATGCCATTGCCGAGGCTCAGAAACAGGGTGGTATCGCTGCGTTCATTGATGCGGAACATGCTTTCGACCGTTTCTATGCGGAGAAGCTGGGTGTGGACATCAATAATCTGTGGATTTCTCAGCCCGACAGTGGAGAGCAGGCACTTGAGATTGCCGGTCAGCTTATACACTCTTCTGCCATCGACATAATAGTGGTTGACTCAGTGGCTGCGCTAACTCCGAAGGCGGAGATTGAGGGAGACATGGGCGACAATAAGGTGGGTTTGCAGGCGAGACTGATGAGTCAGGCACTCCGTAAGCTCACTTCTACCATCAACAAAACCAACACAACCTGCATCTTCATCAATCAGCTTCGTGAGAAAATCGGTGTCATGTTCGGAAATCCGGAGACCACCACTGGAGGAAATGCACTGAAGTTCTATTCTTCAGTCCGTCTTGATATCCGTCGCGTGACTTCCATTAAGGACGGCGATGAAGTGAAGGGAAATCAGGTACGCGTGAAAGTGGTGAAGAACAAGGTGGCACCTCCGTTCCGTAAGGCTGAGTTCGATATCATGTTCGGCTCGGGCATATCGAAGAGCGGTGAGATTGTCGATTTGGGTGTTCAGCTGGGCATTGTGAAGAAGAGCGGCAGCTGGTTCAGCTATAATGACAGCAAACTGGCTCAGGGGCGCGATGCTACAAAGAAATTGATGGAGGACAATCCTGAACTTGCAGACGAGATAGAGCAGCAGATTATGGCGAAGCTCACCGGCAAGGAACTGGACATGATTGAGGAGAACGAAGGATTGCTTGACTGATATTTTGTGTGACAGATTGAATAGAAGCTGCGACACAGAGACGGACATTCTGATGTACGATGATTGTCCGGGACTCTGTGTCCTGCTTTTTTTATGAATTAAAATTGTTTTCTTGAAAAAGTGATATTTCCACGTATAGCTATAGTCGATGACAACACGCTTCAGGCTATGGGGCTGAAATCCATATTGGCTGAAATCATACCGATGGCAGAGGTTGTTGTCTTTGCGTCTTGTTCGGACATGCAGCGTGATGGCGGGGATGCGTTTTCGCATTATTTTGTTTCGGCGAAAGTGTTGCTTTCTTCATCCGAGTTTTTTCTGAAAAATCAGCAGCGGACCATTGTGCTTGTTTCACGGCAGGTTCCGGGACAGCAGTTTGCCCATTTCAATACCTTGAACATTTGTCAGCCAGAGCATCAACTTATAAAATCCGTTTTGCGACTTCACCAGATGGGGCATGGCGGTGAGGGCGGACATGCCCATTCGTCTCGGACGATGGCGGATTCAGCTCCTGCCGCAAGCATATCGCAACGGGAGGCAGAAGTCCTTTCGTTAATTGTGAAGGGACTGATAAACAAGGAGATTGCTGACAGACTGAACATAAGTCTTACTACTGTCATCACTCATCGTAAGAATATTACGGAGAAGCTCCATCTGAAATCTGTTTCTGCGTTGACAGTCTATGCGGTTATGCACGGTATAGTCAGTGTGGATGAGATTTGACGGATGCAGAACGGATGCGGAACGGAGCGGATTCGGAGTTGATATGGAATGGATTTTTAGTTTCGTATAGTTAAAAAAAGGGAATATGAGTTTTTTACATACATTTGCGAGAAAGGGATTCATGCTGTTGCTCGTTTTGGGTTGTGCGCAGCAGGTCGTTGCACAGTCCGGCGATGATGAGGCTGATTCTTTCTTTTTAGGGTTGGGCTGGAACATCGGAAATCAACTGGATGCTGTTTGCGATGGTGTGGCAAATGAAAATTGCTGGGGAAATCCGTCTGCTACACAACAAACTTTTGTCCGTGTGGCAGAAGCCGGTTTTACGGCAGTCCGTATTCCTGTGACATGGCTTGGACATCTGGGTACCGCTCCTGACTATGAAATTGATAAGGAATGGTTGGACAGGGTGGAAGAAATGGTAGGCTATGCGGAGAATGCCGGACTGAAAGCCATTGTGAATATTCATCATGACGGAGCCGACAGTAAGTATTGGCTTGATGTCAAGAGTGCGGCAAAAGATGAAAAGGTGAACAAAAGAATAAAACAACAGCTTTTTTCTCTTTGGACTCAGATTGCAAAACGTTTTGCGGATAAAGGAGATTTTCTTTTGTTTGAGTCCATGAATGAAATCCATGATGGCAAATGGGGGTGGGCCGACAACCGTACAGATGGAGGAAGACAATATGCTGTGGTCAATGAATGGAATCAGACATTTGTTGATGCTGTTCGTGCGGCAGGTGGAAAGAACACAACACGGTTTTTAGGTGTTCCCGGCTATTGTATCAATCCGGAACTGACAATTAAGCATTTCCGTCTTCCGGAAGATGTCACTCCCGGCAGATTGTGGGTGGCTGTGCATTTTTATGACCCATATCTTTTTACGCTTGACAATAAATTTGAAGAGTGGGGATATATGGCATCGCATAGTAACGGAGCTTATTGCGATGAACATCATATAGATTCTGTGTTTGCGGAGTTGAAGTCTTCGTTTGTTGACAAGGGAGTTCCGCTTTATATAGGAGAGTTTGGTTGTACTCGCAGGAAGGATAGCAAGTATGAAAAGTTCAGGAAATATTACCTTGAATATGTTTGCGGTGCCGCTCGTCGTCATGGTTTCTCTTTATTCTTGTGGGATAACGGTAGCTATGGCAAGGGCGCGGAATGTTCCGGTTTTATAGATCATGGTTCCGGATGTTTTATAAATGGTGCGGACAGCATAGTGGCTGCGATGCGTCGTGCCTATTTTGAATCAGATGCTTCTAAATAGTCTTTGAGCACTTTGTCTTTATGGGATGGGAAGCCTTTCCCTACTCCTGTTGTATTTATTGTTTTCTTCGTGTGTGGGGATGAATCCGAAAGATTTTTATTGAATGATAAGTGAGCGAGTCGTATGACCTTTCTATTTGATACAATAAAAAAGGACATTGGTCGTTATATATTAGGTACGCGTGTGCGCAAATATGTGTGCGCGACAATCTTCGGAATACGAAAAATAGTATATTTTGAGACGACAACTACGTAAAATATTATATATCCTGCTGATAATGTGCAGTATCAGTGCTATCGCCGGTGTAGGGGATAGTATGTGGATGCCTTATATGCAGGAGTCCTTTATTGATGCTTCAACACCGGATGTGGCAGTTGAAGACACTTTAACTGTACGTAAAGTAAAAAAAACGGATTATCCAACGGGTGAAAGACCTGAGGACTATGCCTTTGACCTTAAAGACCCGGAGAATCTGCAACCGGAAGCTGGTGAATATGATGAAAAGAGCGGAATGTATAAGGTTGGCTCTAAATTGGGAGATAACTTTCTGAGTGCTCCTTGGTTGATGACACCGGAGGAATATCTTAAATGGACTGAACGCAAGTCGATAGATGCTTATTTCCGTCAGCGGAATGATTCTTTGTTTGTCAGCAAGGGAAAAGATAAATTCGATTTTTCGGATATGAAGTTTGACCTTGGTCCGGCAGAGAAGATATTCGGCCCCGGAGGTGTACAGATTAAAACACAGGGTAGCGCGGAACTGAAGTTCGGCTATAATTATAAGTTTACGGATAATCCTTCGCTTTCCGAAAGAAACAGAAAAACCACAAGTTTTGACTTTGACGAGAAGATTAATTTAAGTGTCAATGCCAAGGTGGGCGATAAGATGGCATTCAATATCAATTACAATACTGATGCCACCTTTGATTTTGACTCAAAGAATCTGAAACTGCAATATGAAGGTAAGGAGGATGAGATTGTAAAGCTTATCGAAGCCGGTAATGTGTCTATGCCGACAAATTCATCGCTTATCAGAGGTTCTACATCCCTTTTCGGTATTCGTACAGACTTGCAGTTTGGACGACTGAATTTGCAGACTGTTGTCAGCCAGAAACAGTCGCAGTCTAAAACAGTTTCCTCAAAAGGTGGTTCTCAATTGTCTGTGTTTGATATTCAAGCATATAACTATGATGAAAACCGCCATTTCTTTATATCTCAATATTTCCGTGACACTTACGACAAGGCTTGTTCGACATTGCCTAACATTACCTCCGGAGTGACGATAAACCGTGTTGAGATATGGGTGACCAACACATCGGGAGCGACAGAGAACACTCGCGACATTGTGGGTTTTGTGGATTTGGGAGAGCGTGAGAAAATTAGTAATCCGCTGTGGACAGGAGTAGGGCAGAGTGTTCCGCAAAATTCTGCCAATGATCTTTATAACACTATGGCGACAGTCTATAGTGAGGCACGAAACATTGACAGGACGAGCAATGTCCTTGATGCTTTTCTTACAGGTGGTGTGGATTATGAAAAGATTGAGAATGCACGTTTGCTGTCATCTTCTGATTATACACTCAATAAATATCTGGGATATATCTCTCTTAAATCGACATTGCAGACCAATCAGGTGCTGGCCATTGCTTTTGAATATACATACGGAGGTATGACATATCAGGTCGGTGAGTTCTCCGAAGATATAAAAGATAATGACAAGGCTTTGTATGTGAAGTTGTTGAAAAACACGAGCAATTCTCCGCGTATTGGAAACTGGGATTTGATGATGAAGAATGTGTATTCTCTCAATGCTTATTCGATTCAAAAGGAGAAATTCAAGCTTGACGTGAAGTATTTGTCTGATACGACAGGAGTGCAGCTCACATACTTGCCTGAAGAACCGTTCAAACAGACCACACTCTTGAAAATGATGAACTTAGACCGATTGGATGATAACATGAAGACCAATCCAAACGGTAAGTTCGACTATATAGAAGGATATACTGTCTTTTCTCAGACCGGACGTATCATATTTCCTGTCGTGGAGCCATTTGGCGATTGGCTGAGGCAGAAAATAGGAAATGATGCGATTGCAGATAAATATTGCTATGATGAACTTTATGACTCTACGAAGACTGTTGCAAAGCAAATAGCAGAGAAGAATAAATTTTCGCTTATCGGTGAATACAAAGCATCTTCAGGGAGTGAGATTGATCTTGGAAGCATGAATATTCCTCAAGGCTCTGTGGTTGTCACAGCCGGAGGAGTGACTTTGACTGAAGGCTCTGACTATACGGTTGATTATTCTATGGGACGTGTGACCATCATTAACCAAAGTATCATTGATGCCGGCACCAATGTCAGCGTAAGTCTTGAAAGCCAATCGGAGTTTTCAACGGTCAGGAAAACTATGCTCGGGGTGAACTGGAGTTATGATTTCTCCAAGAACTTCCAAATTGGCGGTACGCTTATGAGACTGACGGAAAAACCTCTCACTTCTAAGGTGGCAATGGGAGAGGAGCCGTTGAACAACACTTTGTGGGGACTTAACATGAACTGGAAGCAGAATAGTCAGTGGCTGACCAATATGCTTGACAAGATTCCGCTTATAAACGTGAGCCAACCTTCTAATATCTCACTTTCTGCTGAGTTTGCCCAACTTATAGCGGGCAATGCCAGTGGTGTTCAGGGAAATGCTTCGTATATTGATGATTTTGAAAGTACGGAAAATGGGATTGATGTCAGTACTCCTACTTCATGGATGCTTGCTTCTACTCCGGCAAACATGGAGTATGGAACTCTTTCCAATGATGTCAAATATGGTTATAACCGTGCTTTGCTTGCATGGTACAATATTGACCCGTTGTTCACAAGGCGAAGTTCTTCTTTGACTCCAAGTCATATAAAGAGCGACCTTGAACAATTGTCGAATCATTATGTGCGTGAGATATATGTGCGTGAGGTCTATCCGAACAAGGATACCGGAACAGGTGAGAGCAACACACTGCCAGTGCTCAATCTTGCTTATTATCCAAGTGAGCGCGGTCCTTACAATCTTGATTTGGACGTTAATTATAACGGTCGTTTGAATACTCCTCGGAAAAGATGGGGTGGTATGATGAGAAAACTTGATGCCAGTGACTTTGAGACTTCAAATGTACAATACATTGAGTTTTGGATGTTGGATCCTTTTATTTATACAAAAGATGATTCCAAATATGGTGGTGATTTCTATATCAACCTTGGAGATGTAAGCGAAGACGTGCTCAAAGACGGAAAGAAATTTTATGAAAGCGGTATGCCTGTCAATGGGGCGCAGAACTATACAGAGACTGTGTGGGGAAGAGTCCCGTCTGAGAAAAGTGTGGTTTATTCTTTCAGCACTGAAAGCGGAGCGCGTCAACGTCAGGATATTGGTTTGAATGGTTTGAATGACAATGATGAACGTAGCTATGGCATATACAGTGACTATTTGGAGCAGATAAAGGGAAAAGTCAGTCCGGAGGTGTTCGATTCCATTTACAATGACCCTGCCGGTGACGACTATCATTATTTCCGTGGTTCTGATTTTGATGCTGCCCAAACTTCTATTCTTGACCGCTATAAGCATATCAATGGTGTGGAAGGTAACTCACCGAACTCCAGTGAGTCGGGAGAGAGCTACAGTACTGCATATAAATCATCTCCGGATGTGGAAGATGTGAATCTCGACTATACCATGAATGAATATGAGAATTTCTTCCAGTATCGTGTCAGCATACGTCCCGGTGATATGGTTGTCGGACGCAATTATATTGTAGATGAGCGCAAGGCAAAAGTTAATCTCCGTAAAGGCGGTGATTCGGAAGAAGTTACGTGGTATCAGTTCCGTATTCCTGTGGATGAATTTGAATCAAAGGTTGGAAGCATCAGCGACTTTAGTAGCATACGCTTTATGCGAATGTATCTTACGGACTTTCAGGAACCTGTTGTATTGCGTTTTGCTTCTCTCGATCTTGTGAGAGGCGAATGGCGCAATTATACCCAAGCTTTGTTTACCGGTGATAAGCCAAGTGTGAGCGGACGTCTTGAAACCTCTTCAGTGAACATTGAGGAGAACAATGACAAGACACCTGTCAACTATGTCTTGCCTCCGGGAGTTAGCCGTATCCTTGATCCGAGTCAGCCGCAGCTCACTCAGGATAATGAGCAGGCACTTGCCATTACAGTCAAAGACTTGGCTTCAGGAGACGCGCGTGCCGTTTATAAGAATCTGAATTTGGATTTGCGACAGTATAAGCATTTACAGATGTTTGTACATGCCAATGCTTTGGAAGGAGATACTCGGCTTTCCAATGACCAGATGAGTGTGTTCGTCAGATTGGGAAGTGACTACAAGAACAACTATTATGAATACGAGATTCCTTTGAAACTGACACCGGAAGGGCGGTATGATACATACACTTATGCCGGTTGTGTGGCGGTATGGCCTGAAGAGAATATGCTTGACATTGACTTTTCCGTGCTCACCAACATAAAGCATGAGCGTAACAAGGCACGTGCGGCAGGAACTGCCAGCTACACCTCGTTGTTCTATCAGTATGATCCGGACAGACCGAACAATAAAGTAAGTATCATGGGAAATCCTTCGCTTGGAGAAGTCAAGACCATGATGATTGGTGTACGCAATAATTCGCGTATGACCAACTCCATTGAAGTTTGGGTCAATGAGTTGCGTATGCAGGACTATAATAATGAAGGTGGATGGGCTGCACAGGGAAATCTCAATGTCCAGCTTTCGGATCTTGGCTCGGTCAATTTGACCGGACATGCGGAAACGGCCGGCTTCGGCGGACTTGAAGAGAAAGTGAATGAACGTCGTGACGATAACCTCTACGAATGGAGTATAACCACAAACTTTGAGATTGGCAAGATATTTCCTGAGAAGTGGAAGATGAATCTGCCTTTATATTATTCTTATTCTTGGCAGAAGATTTCTCCGAAGTATAATCCGTTTGATACGGATATGCTTCTGAAAGATGCGCTTGATGAGTGTAAGAATCAGCGTGAACGCGATTCACTCAGCAGTCTTTCGGAACGAGTTACGACAACGAAGAATTTCTCTCTGAGCAATTGGAAGTCCAATTATGCAAGCAGGAAGCCGATGCCGTATGATCCTGCCAACTTTGCAGTAAGCTATTCTTACAATCAAAGATATACGACAGGAGAGACCACTGTGTATGAGAATGAGCAGAACTGGAAGGCGAGCCTTTCATACGACTATTCGCCTAAATACAAGGCATTGGAACCTTTCAAGAAAATGAAAGGAAAATCGAAGTGGCTTGACATTATCAAAGCACAAAACTTAAACTGGCTGCCTCAGAATATATCATTCAACACAGACATTATGCGAAGCTATTATGAGCTTCAGGAACGTGATATAGACGCAGGTACTCAATTGCCTGTTTCATTCTCTGAACAATTCCTTTGGAATAGGGAACTGTCTGTGCGTTGGGATATTTTCAAGTCAATGAAACTCAGCTGGACTTCTGCCACACATGCAGAGATTGAGGAACCTTATACGGTCATTAACAAGGATCTTTATCCTGATGAATATGATGCGTGGAAGGATTCTGTCAAGCATAGTCTGCGTTCATTCGGACGTCCGCTTACTTACAAGTCCACATTTAACGGCTCTTATCAATTGCCGCTCAATAAGATTCCTATTTTCGATTGGGTTAATGCCGATGGAAGCTATAGCTCCAACTATGGCTGGACGCGTGGTATGGAGTTGGAGGACGGAACGTCTCTCGGACATACTGTTACCACACAGCGTACCATAAATATTAACGGCAAGCTTAACTTTGAGACCCTGTACAAGAAATGGAAATTTTTGGCTGACGCAGAGAAACGGTTCTCTGGAAGTGGTAAGAACACCCTTCCGAAAAATCAGAAATCAAATGACAAGAAAGCGTCAGCGGCGAAAGACAACAAAAAGTCAGCCGGTGCAAATGCTGATGATAAGGGTGATGGCGGCAATGACAAGAATAAGAAGACGAAAGGTTTTACCAAAGAACTCACTTTGTCAGACAGTACGGATGTGGAACTGAAGCACGGGCAGAACTCCAAACGCATTATTGTACGTGCCACTACCAAAGAAGGAAAAAGCTATGAACTGAAATATAAGCGTGTAGATGCCAACACGATAAAGATAAAAAATCACGATACAATTTCGCTCAAGGTGTCTGTGGTTGCCAAACCGAAACTTGAGGAGAAAGGATGGTACAAGACTGCGCAAGTGGTGGCGCGAGGACTTATGCTCATACGTAACGCAAGCGTGACATACAGGAATACATACGCTCTCACTCTTCCCGGATTCAGGACTGAAGTCGGCGATGCTTTTGGTCAAAGGAAGATAGGAGGGGTGATGTCGCCCGGACTTGATTTTGCTTTTGGCACTGTGGGTGACGGATATATTGACAAAGCGGCACGTAACGGATGGCTGATGCAGAATGATTCGAACATCACCACTCCGGCCACAACCAATGCCACAGAAGACCTACAGCTGAAGATGTTGCTTGAGCCGGTTCGCGATTTGAAGATTGATTTGAATGCAAGCCGCACTGTCAACTCCTCGAAGAGCATACGTTTCATGTTTGAAGGAATGCCTTCGACAGAAAGCGGAAGCTTTAACATGACCATTATTTCGGCAAGTACGGCTTTCTCCGGAAGCGGAAATATAAATAACAACTACAACTCAAAACCTTTCAACCAGTTCCTTGCCAATATTCCGGTTGTGCAGAAAAGGCTTGAAGCGCAATATGCCAATACGATATATCCGACAGGAAGTGGAGCGGCTTTTGAAGGACAGCCTTTTAATCCGGAGAATGGAACCGTTCAGCAATATTCGGCTGATGTGCTTATTCCTGCATTCCTTGCTGCATATTGCGGAGGGGATGCTGCGAAAACATCACTCGACATATTCCCGTCGTTGATGCATATATTGCCGAACTGGAAAATCACTTACAGCGGACTGTCCAAGCTTCCGTGGTTTGCGCAGCACTTCAAGAGCTTCAATATTAATCATGCTTATAAGAGTGTGTATGCTGTGGGTGCATACAACTCATACTCCAACTACATGGAGTTTATGGGCGGACTTGGTTTCCTTCCTGATGTGACCACCGGAAATCCGATTCCAAGCAGCATGTACAATGTATCCACGGTGTCTATCAACGAATCGTTCTCTCCTTTGCTTGGAGTGGATATGACATTCCATAGCGGTCTTACCGCCAAACTTGAATTTAAGAAGACACGAGTGCTCAATTTGAGTATGACATCTGTGGCACTCACTGAAAACTATTCTGATGACATTGTAATCGGGTTTGGCTATAAAATGAAAGACCTTAATTTGTTTGGTGCGAAGAAGATACAGAGCACGTCAAGAAGTAAGTCAAAGAAGTCGAAGAGTAACAATAAAACAGAGACGAACAGCAAAACAACCGCTAACAACCGTGCGACACGCGGAGTAAGCCATGACCTTAATCTGCGCTGCGATTTCTCTTACCGTTTGCAGAATGCGCTGAACAGAAATATCCAGACTCAGGTGACGACCGCCACAAACGGAAGCACGGCATATAAGCTTGCCATCACGGCCGACTACACATTCAGTCGTCTGCTCACTCTCAGCGGATTCCTTGATTGGCAGAAAAATGTTCCTCTTGTCTCTGCCAATTCTTACCCTACGGTAACTGCCGATTTCGGAATCAGCATGAAATTCTCGCTCACACGCTAAATGCCGTAGGCACAGCAATACGCTTGGTGCGGTCATAAGGAATAACCATACACAAAATATTTTATGTCTATAAAAGAAAACATACTTCCATTGGTGGAGCAGCATGACTGGGACGCTTTGCGGAAAATGCTCTCCCGAATGACAAACATGGAGTTTCGCAGGACTGAAGGCATTATGCGCAACGACATATTGCCCGGATTGTCGAATGATGATTTTTGGGAAGCATTGTTCCATCTTGTCGTATATAGACATCAGGCTTTTATCACCTGCATACTTGCACTGAAGCATCTTGTTGATGACGGTACTTTGTCATTCGATAACCGATGGATTGAGGAACTGGTCCTCTTTCTGAAACAAAAGTCGCCCGGGGCATTGCAAAAGCTTATGACTATGGCGATACCGATTCTGAAGACGGAAGCTCAAATCGACAAGATGTTCTGTGTTTTCGGGTTTGAGAATGAGCGCAATCGTATTGCTGCTTTAATCAATGTGAGCACTCCGCTTGCCTATTATATGTTGTTTAAAATACTGAAACATTTGGCGGACAATCGGGATTTGGTGCGCAAATGCTGCGTGTTCATCTTGAAGAAAAACGATGAGTTGTCCTATAACATGGCAAGCATAATCCGTGAATATTTTGACATCACAGATATACGCAGTCGTTTTTCGCTTGCCGTCGCTCCATACGAACTAAGTTTTATTGACAACTCTTACGATAATTTCAAGTATGTTGTCACAGGCAAACGTCCCCAAATATAGTGGAACAGTGTATGACAGAATCGTTTTTATTGCCTGTTTTTTATGTAATCTGATGACAGGTGGCTCCAATCTTTTATACTCGTTTTTATCATGCAATCACATATAACTCTTTATGAACTCAACCGCATTGTCCGTTCAACTGTCGAGACAGTTATCTGCGATGAGTATTGGGTTCATGCCGAACTCAGCGAAGTGCGTCAAAGCAGAGGGCATTGTTATCTTGAATTTGTGCAGAAGGATGAACACAGGAATATACTCATTGCCAAAGCGCGCGGTCAGATATGGGCGGGAAGATGGGCGGTAATCAATCCCTATTTTGTCCGGACTACCGGACTGAACCTTTCTCCCGGAATGCAAGTGCTGGTCTGTGTGCAAGTGACATTCCACGAACTGTACGGCTATTCTCTCAATGTCATAGATATAGACCCGACATATACGCTTGGCGATATTGCAAGGCGCAGGCAGGAAATAATCCGTACTCTTGAATCCGAAGGAGTGCTTGCGATGAACAAGGAACTGCCTCTGCCGACACTTTTGCAGCGCATTGCAGTCATATCCTCTCCCACAGCGGCTGGGTATGGAGACTTTTGCAGCCAATTGAATGGAAACAAGAAAGGGCTGTCTTTTTCTTTCCGTCTGTTTCCGGCTGTGATGCAGGGCGAACAGGTTGAGCAGAGCGTTATCAGTGCCCTCGATGCAATAGCCGCAAATATAGATGCGTGGGATGCTGTGGTCATCATACGCGGAGGCGGTTCCACTTCAGACCTTTACGGATTCGACACGCTCGCACTCGCCGAGAATGTGGCTCAGTTTCCTCTTCCCGTCATATCCGGCATAGGGCATGAACGCGATGATACCATTGTGGATATTGTGGCCCATACGAGAGTCAAGACACCTACTGCGGCTGCCGAGTTTCTGATACACCATCAGGAAATGCAGCTTGACCGCCTTTCTTTTTTTGCCGAGCGTCTTGCACGTTCCGTACATGCTTGTCTGCACACTGAACATATCAGGCTTCAGCGCGTGGCCGGAGTGATTCCTTCTCTGTTCCATGTGTTCCGCACTCGCGAAGAGGCACGTATGGAGCGTATGCTTTTATCCTCCGGGAATATTGCGTTGCAGCGTATGAGCCTTAGCTGTCATACATTGCAGAATATGGAACGGCATGTTTGCAATTGGGCGGAACGCTCATTGCTTAATGAACGGCACAGGCTGTCGCTTCTGGAGAACAAGGTTGAAAGTGCCAGTCCCGACAAACTGTTGAAGTTAGGTTTCAGTGTGACACGCGTCAATGGTCGTGCCCTCACTGATGCTTCGCAAGTGAAGAAGGGCGATGTGGTGGTAACGACACTTGCCAGTGGCGAAATCGTATCGGTGGTAAAATAAATTAGACAAGATTTGTTTTTCTGAACTTTATATCACTTAAATATATCAACTTATTATGAATAAGAAAACATCAATGACATACGAAGAGGCAATGAAGCGTCTTGAACAGCTTGTGTCTCAGATAGAGAATGGACAGATGGATGTCGATTCTCTTGCCACATCTTTGAAAGAGGCAAAAGAGCTGGTCGATTTTTGTAAAAGCAAACTTTTGAAGGCTGAAAAAGAAGTCAAGAAAATTCTTGATGAAAAAGAAGCCTGACGGGATTCCTGCAAGCAGGATTATGGGGAAACTGCCGAACAGCCGAAAGTGGGCGGTGCATGTCTCTGTGATTCTGCGGAATACCTGCAACCCTTTGATGAAACGAAACATCGCCAAACACTCAATGAGGTTGGCGATGTCGCGAGGGTTGGTATGATTGGACGATTGAGAGAGGACGAAGTGGAATCAGCTTGTGATGGCTATTTCCTTATTATTGTAAATTCCAACTTTTGAAGACCTTTCTTATAGACATTGGCAAGGATGAGAGTATAGCGGACTTCCTCGCCGGATTTCATGAGTTTGGTAATGCGGGTGAACTCATCTTCGGGAACCACATTCTTGAACATCGGACCGGATGATTCGTTGCGTACCAAACGTATTTTGTCGTTGAAAGGAGAGAGGACAAACGAATAGGTTGCCTGATAAGACACCTTTTGGAATCTCACCCAGTCGGGGTCTCCCTTATCAAGGACATCCACCAACCAAATACGAGCCTTATTGTATGAAGGTAACGGCGAAACATTGTCGTATGATGTTTTACCGTCTATTTTACCATCTTCGTCAACTATAAAATTCTTACAGATGGCATACTTCTCGAAAGGACACATTTCTTGATATTCTATGTCGGCTTCCGAGGTAATCTCTTTGTCAACAGGGACTTCCGGCTCTGCCACAGGTCTGTCTTCAAGAATACGGACAAGCGAGTATGTGCGGTCTGAAGCGTCGGCAGGTGGATTTGCGAGGATTGTTCGCTTTACAGAGAGGTAATATTCGTGCCCTCTTTCGTAGGTGAAACCTTCGATTCTGTTGAATCCGAGGTGTTCCCATACTCCGGGATTGTCCTCTGACATGACGAGCATACACTCGATAGGGTGTTCTCTCTGGTCATCGAACAAGTCATACATTATGCCGGTTTCCGATGAAATCGACATCCTAATCTCCTTGACCATATCTTTTGGCTCATCATCGCTACAAGATGTCAGACCTGCCGTCATGGTCAGGAATACCATGAGCAGTATTCCGAGAAAATCTTTTTTCTCCATTTTTATCTGTTTTTTATTGTTCTTTCTATTTGCCATTCACAATCACAAGATTGAGCATCGCGCTTCTTTTCATCTTGTATGTCTTGGATTGGATTTCCTCAATCCGATTACAAATGTCGTGAAATTTTTTGTCACATACTCTTCTAACCCTAAATTATTTAAGTTCTACCTTAACTTAAATTGCCGATAAAATTAGAAAAACAGTGCAGAGAGAAATGAAAAATAGTGCAGAGAGAAAGTAAAAACAGTGCGCTGAAAACTTTAATCAGCACTGCCGATTATATAATCGGCAGTGCAGTTTACATAATCGGCAGTGCAGTTTTTATAATCGGCAGTGCCGATTAAAGTTTTCAGCGCACTGTTTTTACTTTTTCTCTGCACAATTTCTAACTTCTCTCTGCACATACAATATGTTTTCAGCGCATAGTCCGTATATTATTTATTGAGTCCGCTCTAAAAAGTCCAAGAGTGTGATTTGATAATTTACGACCTGTATGTTCTCAGTGTCGTAACCTTCAAAATATCCTCAAAATAGATTTTCTAAAGTGGACTCAATAGATTGTTCGTTCTGTCACTTTGATTGCCGCAATGTCAGACCTTGACAATCGCAGAGTGGAACTTAGGTATATCATTTTTTCCGCATTCTCCGGAAACCATGAATTAAGGACAAAACAATTAGCAAAAGTCCCGGCCGATAGTGCCATGCCCCAACAACAGAGTTTGCTCCCTCTACGCAAGCAATTAACACAATGCCTGTGAACGTCACAATAAGAAAAGTTGCAGACAGGGCAAGGGTTATCCGGCTTTTCCTGCCTATGCCTTTTTGTCTGATTGACTTGTACCAATGCCAATGTCGCTTAATGTGGAGGACTGCGGAAATAAGCCAAATCAGGCTCGAAAGAATATGTGCCCATGTCCAGCAGAGCCACACCTCAAAGCTTTCTCCATGTCCGGCAATATGCAGACCGATACCGGTGACGGCTGATGCCACGAATGCCAATGGTAATAGCCGCTCTATCGAGAATGATGTTTTATTTCGGCTTCCGAATTTGGAAAGAACGGACAGGAACGCTTCATCCGCTTTGAAGAATACACCTTGCGGGCAAGTCTTGACACATTTGTTACAGCCGATACAGGCATCTACATCGTTGAAAGCCACGTGTCTGTGCCATAGGGAACCGGTCTTCCCTATGACATGTTTCGGACACTTCTCTACACATTCCCAACAAGCCACGCATCGACTTGGATTCATGGCTACATACTTAGTTGCTATTTTTCTCATTGCTATCTCTTTTTGCCTGCAAAGTTATGTGGAGCAGGCGAAAAAGGGGATAGAGAGAGCGAGGTGATACTTGGATTATTCGAGGTTTCTTTCCCGGAATAGGGTTGGGTTTATGCCGGTGGTCTGTGCGAACAGACGGGAAAAGTATGCGTAATCGTCTAAGCCGAGACGGTTGGAGATTTCCTTCACTGCAAGGTCGGTATGGACAAGCAACCGTTTGGCTTGCAGCACCAGTTCGTTCTTTATATATAATGTGGCACTCATGCCGGTAACATCTTTCACTACTTCATTCAGATAGACGGTCGAGATATTAAGGAGCGAAGCATAATAGGACGGCAGGCGACTCGTGGCGAGATGCTCGGCAAGCAGATGGCGGAACGACAGGACGATTTCCATGTGTCTGCGGCTGTGCTTCGTCTGTTGCTGATTGATGTCCTGAACAGCTTCGGCAACAATGCTGACAAGGGTTTTTGCCATGTGTATTGCCGTTGTCTTCGTCTGCTTGTCTGTGATGTTGTCCATCCTGCCTGCGAGGAGAGAAGCAATCTGCTTTAACTCGTTTCGCCGCTGTTCGTCCATCTGAAACGATGAAGCAAACAGCGAAAAATTATCAAAAATGCACTTTTCTGCATAATCCACAAAGCAGCTGTCAATAAAAAGCACCCAATATTCCGCATTTTCCAAACTGATGCAATGGTGTACCTGTCCCGGTTGTATCAGTACTATGTCGCCGGGAGCAAAGTGTTGTTCCTTGAAATCGATGATGCTGCATCCTTTCCCGTTTTCCACCAGTCCGAACATGTAATAATCGTCTTGGTGAGCGTATGTCATGGGGATGTGTTTGCTTTGCGACGAATTGACCTTGCGCAGATGTATCCCGAAATCGGAATGCATCGAAATTTTGTGTTGCGGCAGTTTATCCATATCTCATTTTTTGCAAATTTACATATAAACAGCGAGATTTCTACAATTGCAAAACGCTCAACGCACTAATTTGCCGATGATTCTGGCAAGTATTTCCTTTGTCATTCACAGGATGATTCACAATATGATAGGGAAACTGCTTGCAGATTTCAAGAATTTTGGCGAACTTTGTATATGAGTTGTATATACGATGATTTGTATTTAATAGCTTGAGAACTACTAAGATGTTAAAATTCAACGATGTGTGCAACTTTCTAAGCATAGGTATTTTATAAATTTAATTTCGCCAACGGGTTGATATAATGAAAATAGGAATTCTTGTAGCGATGACGTCGGAGTATGACCGTATTGCGTCTTTGCTTGAAGGTTTGACAGAATGTGCCTTCGGGCATTTTACTTATAAGAAAGGTGTGCTTAACGGCAATGAAATCATACTTCGGCAGTGTGGAATCGGTAAGGTGAATGCGGCGGTGGGCACGGCTGAACTCATACGCACGTTTTCTCCCGACTGCATGATTAGTACGGGTGTGGCAGGCGGCATTGACTCTTGCCTTGGTGTGATGGATGTGGTTGTCAGCAACCGTGTGGTCTATCATGATGTGTGGTGCGGTATGGGCTGCGAAAAGGGGCAGATACAGGGAATGCCTGTTTTCTTTGATGCTTCCGAAGCACTTGTGGAGTGTGCTGTGAATGTTGCAGACGGAATGCAACGCATTCATGCCGGACTGATATGTACCGGTGACCAGTTTATCACAAGCCGCTCGGAGCTTGATTGCATCAAGTCCGCATTCCCGGAAGGGCTTGCCGTCGATATGGAATCAGCTGCTATCGCCCATACATGCCGCATATACGGTGTTCCGTTTGTCAGTTTCCGCATCATAAGCGACACTCCGGGAACGGACGGACATCAGCAGCAGTATGATAATTTCTGGACGGAAATGGCAGACCGTTCTTTTGAAGTGACAAGAAAGTTCCTTGCTGCTATTCCTGATACCATATAAAAGAAAGAGTTTATGGAAATGAAGAAAATACC
Organism: Prevotellaceae bacterium; assembly: GCA_021204165.1. Lineage (GTDB taxonomy): Bacteria > Bacteroidota > Bacteroidia > Bacteroidales > Bacteroidaceae > RGIG8745. The sequence goes on along the minus strand of JAJPZU010000182.1, from coordinate 3,533 downwards.
AAGTTTTACGGTTAATCATCTGGTCTTGAAACGTGGCATATATGTTTCACGGAAAGATGAAGTCGGTGGTGCGGTTGTCACCACATTTGATGTACGCATGAAGGAACCGAACAGAGAGCCTGCTTTAAGTCCGAGTGCCCTGCACACAATCGAACATCTTGCAGCCACGTTTTTGCGTAACCATCCGGTTTGGGCGGACAAAATCGTTTATTGGGGCCCTATGGGATGTCTTACCGGCAATTATCTGATTGTGAAAGGTGACCTCTCTTCGGTGGACGTGCTTCCTCTGATGCAGGAGACATTCCGTTTTATAGCGGAGTTTGAAGGCGATGTGCCCGGAGCTTCACCTCGGGATTGCGGAAATTATTTGCTGATGAATCTTCCTATGGCACGTTGGGAGGCGAAGAAATATCTCAACGAGGTATTGGAGTGTATCACGGAAGAGAATCTGAACTATTGAGAGGCTCTGACGCACATAAGAGTCCCATAAAAAAAGCGACTTTTGTGCTTTTTATGTTATGTGTTCGGAAACACATGTTTTGAAACATACTTATTTAGTGTATAGTTAAGTTGCGAATGGCTACCTTTGCAGCATCCTAAAAACAATCTTTTTACCTTAAAAAAATTAATACTTATTGAGAACAAGAAGAGGCGTTCGTGAGAATACCTCTTTTTTCGTTTTAAATAGTTCTGCTCTGATAAGCTCGTTTCCGGAAGTCGTTCCCGCCGACAAGAAATTCAGTGCTTGTTTTTCATGTGGCCAAGACATCCGTTTTTTTGATATGGCTGTGTCGGAAAATCTGCTTATCTTTGCAGTCCAAAACATTAAATCCTATTTTTATGATTTCAGTTGACGGACTTACTGTCGAGTTTGGCGGTACTACGCTTTTTAAAGATATATCTTTTCAGATTAACGAAAAGGATCGTATTGCCCTTATGGGAAAAAACGGAGCTGGCAAGAGCACCCTTCTGAAGATTCTTGCAGGGGTAAGGCAGCCTACCCGAGGTGCAGTTTCTGCACCAAAAGATTGTGTTGTCACTTACTTGCCTCAGCATCTGATGACTGAAGACGGGCGCACCGTCTTTGAGGAGGCTTCGCAGGCTTTTGCCCATCTCAAGGAAGCGGAGAAGGAAATAGAGCTGCTGAATGAAGAGCTTGCCCGCCGCACGGACTACGAAAGCGATTCGTACATGGAACTTATTGAGAAAGTTACAGCCCTGAGTGAGAAGTTCTATGCCATCGACATGACTCATTTCGAGGAGGATGTGGAGAAGACGTTGCTTGGATTAGGCTTTGAGCGTAGCGACTTCTCCCGGCAGACAAGCGATTTCTCCGGAGGCTGGAGAATGAGAATCGAGTTGGCAAAGCTGTTGTTGAAGAATCCGGACGTTCTTTTGCTTGACGAGCCGACCAACCATCTTGACATTGAGAGTATCCAGTGGCTGGAGGATTTCATAAAGACTTCTTCCAAGGCTGTTGTGGTGATAAGCCATGACCGCAAGTTTGTCGATTCCATAACCACTCGTACCATAGAGGTGACAATGGGGCGCATTTATGACTACAAGGCTACTTACAGTCATTACCTTGAATTGCGTAAGGAGAGAAGAGAACAGCAGCAGAAGCAGTATGAAGAGCAGCAAAAGATGATTGCCGAAACGAAGGATTTCATCGAAAGGTTCAAGGGCACGTACTCAAAGACCTTTCAGGTGCAGAGCCGTGTGAAGATGTTGGAGAAGTTGCAGCTGATAGAGGTGGATGAAGAGGATACATCTGCTCTCCGTCTCAAATTTCCGCCTTCTCCGCGCAGCGGTTCCTATCCGGTGCAGGCTGACGGAGTGGGGAAGACCTTCTATAACGATGCGGAGTCTGGAACAAACGGACAGAAATCGGCGCATACGGTGTTCCGCAATGCTACTTTCACGATAGAACGTGGCGAGAAGGTGGCATTTGTCGGACGCAACGGTGAAGGTAAATCTACAATGGTCAAATGTATCATGGGCGAATTGGACCATGAAGGTTCTCTGGTGCTCGGACATAATGTGCAGATTGGCTATTTTGCACAGAATCAGGCGGCATTGCTGGATGATGAGCTGACTGTTTTCCAGACGATAGACGATGTGGCAAAGGGAGAGATAAGGAACAAGATACGTGACCTTCTCGGAGCCTTCATGTTTGGAGGTGAAGAAAGCACCAAGAAAGTGAAAGTCCTGTCCGGAGGAGAACGGACCCGCCTTGCCATCTTGAAATTGTTGCTTGAACCTGTCAACCTGCTGATTCTCGATGAGCCTACGAACCATCTTGATTTGAAGACCAAGGATGTGCTGAAACAGGCATTACAGGATTTTGACGGGACATTGATAGTCGTCAGCCACGACCGTGATTTCCTTGATGGGCTTGTAACCAAGGTATATGAGTTTGGACATCAGAAAGTGCGTGAACATCTTTGCGGAATTTATGAATTCCTTGAAACAAAACGCATGGACAGTCTTCAAGAGCTTGAAAGAAAATAATTTTCTGAAGGAAAATACACACAAGGTTGTGACGTGATTGATGTTTTGCGTCACAACCTTGTGTGTGGTTATAATTATGAGAAGGTTTTCACGAACTCCTCATGTATATTTAGTGTGATGTTTTCACAGACTCCTCCGTGTGTATTTAGCAGGGGTATTCGACAGACTCCTCCGTGTATATTTAGCAGGGGGTATTCGACAGACTCCTTCGTGTGTATTTAGCAGGATGTATTCGACAAACTTCTCATGTATATTTAGTGGTTGTGTTCGACTATATTTAGTGGTTGTATTCGACAGACTCCTCCGTCGCTACTGCGCCACCTCCCCTAACTTAGGGGAGGAGCCAAGTTACCGTATTGGGTGTTAATGCTATGATTCTCAACCATAGTCTTTTCAAGCTATGGTATATAGGCTCCTCCCCTAAGTTAGGGGAGGTGGCGCGGTAGCGACGGAGGAGTCTGTCGAATACATCCTGCTAAATATACACATGAGGACTCTGTGAATGCGCTCAACTCAAACACCCCAAAACACCACTTTTTAAAATGACAAAATGATATTTTCGCCCAAAATGAAAATTTAACATTTGGAGCCGTTTTTTGCCGAGGACGAAAAGACCAGAAATTCAACATCAAGATAAATAATTGATAATCAGTACAATACAAAACTTTCAAAATCACTCAAAAAACGTGCCGGACGCATTTTTTCGACAAACCGGAGCGTTTTAGTAATCTGCTGACTACCAATAAATTACAGCTAAATTTGCCATTTCAGCCCCCAAACACCACCCTAAAACCACCCACTTTTAAGTTTCTGTTCAGACACGCTCCTGAAACAGCCAATTATACACTTCTTAACATTATATCCTGACAATGCCGTTTTTTCCCCGAAATTCGGTGTTTTTTTAATTTCACCGCGGTGATTTTAAAACTCCACCGCGGTGTGAAAAAAAATTCAGCGCAGTGTTTTTAAATTTTCACCGCGGTGAAAATTTAAAAACACTGCGCTGAAAATTCATGAACAGC